>JAJAYH010000117.1 GCA_026786325.1 Alkalinema sp. CAN_BIN05
CGCACGTAGGGACTATCTTTCCAAAATTTGGTTGGATGTCCCTGATAAATAGTAATCAAATCTTGTCGCTTCATATCTTACGTCGTTAAACTCTGAAATAAAATCTGCTCTAGCATATCGTAAGGTCGTACTTCTCTCAAGAATGCCCGATCGCCTGCTAAACTAAACTATGCAAAAATGTCAAGTTATACACTTTGAATAAGAATTCATAAATTATGGAATGGACCTCTGAGGCTGAAGCAAGGCTTAAAGAAATCCCATTTTTCGTGAGGCCCGGTGCGCGAAAAAAGATTGAAAAGCTCGCTCAAGAAATGGGAGAACTCTCAATTACAGCGGAGATTTATGACAAAGCAAAGGCTAAGTTTGGCGAGAAGAAGTAATACTTCTAATCCGTTTGAAATAAACTGAGTCTATGGGCATGGACGAGTTGTTCCAACAAGAAAAGTCCGCCGACTGAATTCCCAATTTCATCAATAGCTGGACTATAGATTGCGATCGATCCTACTTTGGGCACGATCGCAATCAATCCACCGCTAACCCCAGATTTAATCGGCAGTCCAATCCGCATGGAATACTGACTGGAAGCCTCATATAGGCCACAAGTCATCATTAAACTATTAACAATGTGCTGATCGTCCGAAGAAACATTGGGATGAGGAAGCGCAATCAGAAGACCTAGACGAGCCAAATCTACGACTGTGCCCGATAAACAGCAAATTTGATTATAGGTTTCGATCGCCAAATCAATATCATTCAGATATCCGGCGCGCTTTAGTAAATTTGCGATCGATCGATTTGTCTCATTCCCGAGCGGTTGTACTGAAGCCAACATTTCCTCATCCAGCGTCAAGTCGCAGCCCGCAGATTTATTGAGCCAATATCGCAAAGATTCACAACGGGACGTTGGAGTGTTTCCCGGTAATAGCGAGGCTAAAAAAATTGCCCCACTGTTAATCATGGGATTGCGAGGACGGCCCCGATCGGATGCAAGCTGAGCAATAGAATGAAACGGTTGATCAGAGGGTTCAATCCCAACCCTCGAAAAGACCGCCTCACGGCCCACCCGAGCTAATAGAAAAAGCAACAAAAACGGCTTAACCAAACTCATCAAAACGAACGGTTTAGCGACATTCCCAAACGCCACAGATGAGGTGCGATCGGTTTGAATTGTAACCGCTAAAAGATCCGACTGAACCTGAGAAAGACGGGGAACATAAGTAGGGAGTTTACCAAATCGAGCCTGAACTTGAGTTTCGGTCAGCCACTGCTTTAGATGGGCTTCCGTAATGCTATTCAGACGATCGTGCGAATTCAATAACACATGCCCTGATATCCCGTAAGTTAATTTCATTTCATTATGCTATAAGACGGCAATATTTCGATCGTTTCAATCCCATCCCCTAATCTTGTCCGTTGAACGGCTGAATCCACTGAGCCTTCAGGGCAAAATCCAACAGAAATGCGGCGACCCCAAACATGACAAAGCTTTCCACAATGGCAATCCCCACCGCCCAAAGATTGGCGCGGTAAACCCAAAAAAGTTCAGCTTGAGCTAGTCCACGAACTAAGGCAAAGGCTCCGATCGCACCAGATTTTAAATGTTCATCCTGGCCTTGGCTGACTAAATGACGATAGGTAATACCAAAAAGTCCACCGGAAAAACCTGCTATACAGACATCCAATGCGATCGTGGGCAGATGCATAAATTCAGGGTTGACCACTGAGCCAATAGCGGCAATGGCTGCGATCGCGAGTCCACTTAGGATTCCTGCTTTGATAGATTCAAGGCGTTCATATTGCTTGTTGTGATCGTTGTCGTGATCATTGTTGTGGTCATGCTTACGATCAGATTCTTGCGTCATTCTCACTCGTCACCTGACATCCTGTTATGATGATTGATAATGTTTGTTGTGTATTGTAAGCGAGCCATTAAGACTATGGATATTTTGTCATTAGGTTGGGCCGGAATGTTGGCAGTACTTACCTTTTCGATCGCCATGGTCGTCTGGGGCCGCAACGGGATTTAAAGCTTCATGAGTAGTTCACTGTTCACGACGCTTGAGTTGGTCGCTGCTGTGTTGATGGGATCCATTACGGTTGGAGTGATTTACATTACTACCTCCGAATGGCGCGATCGTCGTCGCCGAGAAGATGAAGCTCGCAAAGCACGACGGCGATAATTTGAGGTAATCAAGTTACAAGACCATAATCAAAAAGCCCCGATCGAAATTTCCGATCGGGGCTTTTTGTAATCAATCCAAATTCAGAGGCTTATTTCACTTGGGCAAACCCAGATGACAGTTCATCACCGTAGGCTTCTTCACCATGCTCGTTGATATCGAGACCTTGGTATTCGGCTTCTTCCTTCGCACGCAACGGCATAACAAAGCTCAAGAGCTTCAGAATGACAAACGTACCGCCGCCTGCCAAGACATAAGTAATCAAAACCGCAATGACTTGGGTGATCACTTGACCGCCTGCACCGTCGATTAATCCAACAGCAACATCTTTACCAAACAGAGGATTAACATCCTTTGTTGCAAAAACACCTGTCAGAATGGCCCCGATCGTCCCGCCCACACCGTGAACCGGGAAGGTATCCAGCGAATCATCAAACTGCATTTTGGCTTTCAGGCTAACGGCAAAGAAAGAAGCCGTTGAGGTTAACGCACCAATCAACAATGCTGCCATAGGCGTAACGAATCCAGCACCGGGCGTAATGCCAACGAGTCCAACAACCGCACCCGTCGCCACACCAACCGCCGTCGGTTTGCCCCGCAGTACCCACTCCAAAATCACCCAAACGAGGGCCGCCGATGAAGCCGAGATTTGCGTCGTGACAAAGGCATTGGTTGCAATCCCATTCGCTCCCAATGCGCTACCACCATTAAAACCAAACCACCCAAACCACAGCAACCCAGCACCCAAGAGGATGTACGGCACGTTGTGGGGAGGAGCGGGCTGGTTCGGATAGGTCTTACGTGGACCAATCATCCAGGATGCCACTAATGCAGAGACCCCAGAGCTGATGTGAACGACCGTTCCACCCGCAAAGTCAAGAGCCTTCAAGCCACCGTTGACCCCTAGGAAGCCACCAACACCCCACACCATGTGAGCGAAAATTGGGTATAGAATGCCAGCCCACAGAATCATGAACCAGAAGTAGGCTTTGAAGCTGATGCGCTCAACGATCGCCCCCGAAATCAAAGCAGGTGTGATGATGGCGAACATCATCTGATAGACCATAAAGAGCTGGTGAGGAATCGTCGGTGCGTAGGAACCGGCACCTTCAGTGGTGCTGCCTTTAACTGCATCAACAAAGAAGAGACCCACATCCCCTAAGCTAGCCATGACATCTTTGGCCATGTAATAGCCCGCTTCTGGCTTCACACCATTTAGAAATGTCCAGCTAAATCCACCAATGAATTTATTGCCAGGAGCAAACGAGAGACTATAGCCCCACAATGTCCAAGTTACGCCAACAATGCCCATCATGATGAAGCTCATCATCATCGTGTTGAGAACGTGTTTGGAGCGGACAAAACCGCCATAAAAGAACGCAAGGCCGGGAGTCATCAACAACACCAATGCCGCAGAGATCAGCATCCAAGCCGTATCAGCACTGTTTTGAGCAGTACCCGCCGCTGTAGCTGCCGCCTCCACAGGAGTCGGGTCAGCCGCCCAAGCCACATCTCCCACCATAGGGACAAGAAGCAGCGCGATCGCCACCAAGCCTATTTTAGAAATAAAATTCAACACGCTCACAACCTTCCGAACCACACAAAGAATGATGAAACAGACAACGAGACTACAAAAGTTTCACAACTCTAAACAAAAAGCAGATTAATAACCTTACGAAAAGGATAACAAGTCTTGATTTATAGATAGAGAAGTAAGAATCCTGATCATTGAATTTCATCAATTATGAAGCGGCAATTCTGTAATCTATGATACATTTTCATTCTCGACCGTGAGAGCTTCAGGCGAAATCTCGCTAGGGGAAAGGTTTTGAGGTTAATTAGAACATCCGTGTTTTCTTGTAAATTTTAGAACAGCCCAAAGGTATTTGTTGCGTAAACTCCGAAGAGTGCTCTAAGTAGCAAAACCGATCGAAGGCTCTAGTGAACAAGCTCCAGAGAACGATCGGCTAAACCCACTTAATGATAGTGACGGAGAATACCAAATTAAAAAGCCTAGGATTTTATAAAACCCTAGGCCCGCACTCAAGTCGATGTCGTATTAGTCACATTAGTGAATCATTCTTTGATTCTAAAATATGATCATTACTTGGCCTATTCGAGGCGTGAAATTAGTCGATGATGAACCGATAACTTTCGATCGTGATTTTGGAAAAACGAGTTAAACGTTTAGACTTTGCTAGCCCAAGTATTCGGAAGAATATCTTTCGCAAACCCGCTATAAGCTTCCATACCATGTTCGCTGATGTCCAGTCCCTCCAACTCTTCAGCTTCTGTCACCCGAATTCCCAAGGTCATCTTCAGAACACCCCAGAAAATACCAGATAACACCGCTGTCATGCCAGCAACGGAAACAACGCCGACAAGTTGAGGCCACAGTTGCGCAAATCCACCGCCATAAAACAGCCCTGCTTGAGGAGCAGCCGACGTAAAGAATAGCGCTGTGTCTTTAAATTCGGGATTGTTAAGGCCGACTGAAAATAAACCCACTGCGATCGTTCCCCAAGCGCCATTAACCAAATGGACCGATACGGCACCAACCGGATCATCAATTTTAAGTTTGTCAAAGAAGCTAACGGCAAATACCACCAGAACTCCGCCCACCGTACCAATAATTGCTGCTGCCGGAAGCGTCACAAATGAGCAACCCGCCGTCACAGCCACAAGCCCTGCCAAAACGCCATTAATCACCATCGACAAATCAGGCTTACCCTGAAGCGTCCAAGCAACAACAGTGGCAGCAACCCCACCAAATGCTCCTGCGGTGTTCGTCGTCAATGCAATGTGAGCAATCAACCCTGGATTAACTGCCATAGTAGAGCCAGGATTAAATCCAAACCAGCCCAACCACAGAATCAAACAGCCCAAAGTCGCGATGCCCATGTTGTGTCCCGGCATGGCGGTTGCGGTTCCATCGGCGTGGTAGCGTCCAATGCGTGGACCCAGAAAAATGGCTCCCATCAATGCCCCGACACCGCCCATTAAATGAACGACGGTCGATCCGGCGAAGTCAAAGAATCCCATTTTTGACAGCCAACCGCCGCCCCAAACCCAATGCCCTGTAATCGGGTAGGCAATGCCGACAAACAACAAACTGAAAATCAAGAAATCAACGAATTTAATCCTCTCTGCCACAGCTCCAGAAACAATGGTAGCCGCCGTCCCTGCAAATGCAAGCTGAAAGAAAAACTTAGCCGCTAATGGGACACCCGTCCAGTTGAGCGATCCAAAAATCCCTTTATAATCTGTAAGTATGGCCGGACTATTATCCGCACCACCCAGTAAAAATCCACCACTGGTTCCAATGAAGCCGTTGCCGTCACTAAACATCAAGCCAAAGCCCACAATCCAAAAGGCGATCGTAGAAAGTGCAAACACAATTAGGTTTTTAGCTAGCACATTAACCGCATTTTTCTGCCGACACATGCCCGCTTCCAACATGCAGAATCCGGCATTCATAAAGATGACCAGCATCCCAGCAATCATCACCCAAATAGTATCCAATCCAACCCGCAAGTCTTTAACATCGTTGGCCATTTTCGTAGCAGCATCAGGTGATGCATTTTGAGCGATCGCCGCCACATTCCACAGCAATACAATCGCGATCGCTGCTGGAATACTTGCTTGCCAACTCAATGGAAGTTTTTTTAACCAACGAATGGCAAAAAGTTTCTCAAAATATCGTTTACTCGCAGACTGAAAACCAGATTTACTAGATGATGAAGAGGCTTTTAGAGTCATAACAACGATTATCCTTAGCAAACGAGACACATCAGCACAGTTGAAAATCAACCGTATTTTCCTCCACTATTGACTCATAAAAAAATGAAGCCATTTGTACTTAAAGTTACATAATTTAGTAGGTATTTATTTAATTCTCACTGCAATGTATTAGCAAATCTTTATTATGTCCAGACTAAAACCTAAAAAACGCCCCATGATTTGGAGCATTTTTAGAGTGAAATTAATACAAATTCTAAGATGACGTATTGGCCATATCAAAAAGAACAGTGGTCATGTACCGATCGGCCCAAGCGGTTCCAAAAGCTTTTTCTAAGACCCGTCTCGTCTTGTCATTTTCCTGTTGACGCGTACAGTAGTAGCTCTGGGCCGTCACAATTTCATCGCTGCGTTCGGGGGTGGGCTGAGTATGGACAGCCAAATGACAGTGAAGTTCTAGATATTGGGTGACACGATTGACGAAGCTGAGTTCTTCATCGGCTCCGTCTGGATGGATAAACAGGCAATGGGGAGAAAAAATATCGCCCCACATCGGAAATGTGCGTACCTTTTTGAATTCAGATTCAGGTAATGCTTCTAGCGCTTCACTGTAGGATAATGGAAGTGTCCGATCGCCGCTAATAGGAGACAGATCTGCAATAGCCATGCTGATGCCCGCTCGTCCCGCGACCAAATCAACCCCAAACATCGGTAAGGCGTAGTCCGATCGGGGAAACATAACACAATGGAGGATATCTAGGCCGTTGCCGATTTTGGCCAGCTCTAGATGCAGCTTACGAAACTGAGGCGTTTGGTAGCACTTGTTCTCAATCACAAGCCGCTCTCCCTCCATCCGACCTTCTACATAGCCCAAATCTTCAGGTAGAAAATACGGCTTTAAATCCAGGGATTCGGTCCAGATAGCATCGATCCGATCGGCCAATTGGCGGATCGTCGGGTTCTGTTCATGGCGAAGCGAAATGGCAGGTGTCATGGCAGGTGTCAAGGTGCAGTAAAGTCTGAACTTATCTCTAACCATACCGTTTGGTGAGAGCAGATTCTACAGTAAAAACGACTGTAACAAATTACGATCAATATCTCTCTATAGTGCTCTAAGGACATTAACTCATGGCTGGCCAACTTCTGGGCGATCGGTACGAAGTCGAGAAACAACTGGGAAAGCAGGCCGGACGCTGGACGTTGCGGGCACGAGATATGGTCACGGGGGATCTGGTGGTGGTGAAGCTGTTGTTTGTGGACGATGAATTGGATCCAGATGACTTAAAGCTATTTGGTCGGGAAGTCGAGACGCTCCAGACGATTAATCATCCTTGTGTGCCAAAATTTTTAGCATATTTTGAAGAATCTCTGCCGACCAGTCGGGCAATAGCCTTGGTCCAATCCTATGTCCCTGGCATGTCGCTTCAGAAAATACTCGATCGGGGCCGCGTATTTACAGAAGATGAGGTCCAGAAAATGGCAGTTGTTCTTCTCAAAATCATTGGCCATCTCCATAGCCACAACCCGCCCATTCTCCATCGAGATCTCAAGCCCAGTAGCATTGTCCTAGGTCAAGATCGTCGCCCTCATTTGGTCGATTTTGGGACCGTAAAGGCATTAAAGAGCATGGAGACGGTGAATTTCACCATTGTGGGCACCTATGGCTATATGCCTCCGGAGCAATTTAGCGGACGGACGGTGTTGGCCTCGGATCTTTACAGTTTGGGGATGACCTTAATTGCGATGTTGACGGGTAAGGCACCAACAGACTTACCCCGTAAAGGTGGCTACTACGATTTGGGCAGCATTACCGTTAGCGATGGGTTTAGGACATGGATCCAGCAAATCACAGAAACAAATCTCTATCGGCGGTTACGATCGGTAGA
>JAJAYH010000118.1 GCA_026786325.1 Alkalinema sp. CAN_BIN05
CCCTTCACGTCCTCGGCGCCGACGTTGATAGCCTCGTCCGCCGCCTGCACGTCCTGGATGGCTTCCTTGATATCCACCACCGCCGCCTTCACGACGTGGATTGCTGCCTTGGTATCCACCACCGCCTTCAGAACGACGTGGGCTATCGCCTTGGTATCCGCCACCACCACCGCTTTCACGACGTGGACTATCACCTTGATACCCGCCACCGCCGCCAGTACCTTCATCGCGACGTTTATATCCACCGCCACTACTGCCGCCTTGATATCCGCCGCCACTGTCCGAGCGGCCCTTGTAACCACCGCCGCTGCCGCCTTGATATCCGCCACCACCGCCGGAGGAGGAGCTACCTGCTGGCTTGCGACGGGGTTTGTCATTAGAACTGCGCTTATCGTATGCCATAAGAAAACCACCCTACCAACAGGGAAACTGAAGAGAACAAAACAAAAAACAATTTCAAAATCGGTCTAAAAACCAGTTGTAAACCCCTTGAGATCTCGTGCGTCAGAACTCAGAGGTTATAAACCCTAGGCCGTGATCATGACAAAATTTGAGGATAACGCTATTCATCATTCATGAACGCGGTCTATCACACTAAACCCTTAGGGGACAAACTTCAACTAATCGAAACTTAAGAGATTAAAAACAACAAAAGATTAAAAACAAGATTAAACATTCAGAAGATTTTAAAATCCGTAAATCCGATCGATCTCGAAACTCTGCTAAGGCTCTAAATCTTGGGAAATGGTCTGAAAAAGCATCGTCAACCGATCGCGGTCGGTCAAATGTAAGTAGCCGACCAAGGTTTCCAAGGCGGTTGCTTTTTGATAGATCTCAGGATCAACCCGTTTTAATCGTTGGGGGGCAGCATTACGACCACGTTTTACAATCGCCAGCTCAGGCTCACTCAAATGGACTAACAACCGATCGAGGGTTTTAGCCTGGGACTCCGCCCGAACCCAAGACACAACCTGTTGATGGTAGGACTGAATTCGTTGAGGCGGAAAGATAAGCAACTGTCGCACATATAGCTCATAGACGGCATCGCCCAAATACGCCAGTGCACTTGGGGAAATGCGCTGAACGTCGGCCAATGATAGAGACGATTGCAGAGAAGCCGATCGGCTGGAAACAGAATTAATCACAAAATATAGTCACAAAAAAACTACCCAGATTAATCAGGCAAGTCCCAATAAGTAGCTTGCCTGATTAATCTGAGTAGCACGAAATCAATCATAAATACAATGATCTAAGTCAAATTGGACTTAATCAGATGCTTTAAGGCAAGCGATTGAGTCCAATCTCCGAAGAAAAATCGTTAGGCCGACTTAACGGCTGCAATAGCGCTCACCAGATCGGGATGAAGGGCGAAAACTTTGTCAAGTTTCACTAACTTCAGCGTTTGGGTCACACGGGCATTCGTCACAATCTGAAGACGGCCTTCCGAGGAAGTGACCTTCTTAGAAATCTGAACGATCGCCCCTAAACCAGAGCTATCCATCAGGTCAATCTGTGAAAGATCTAAAATGACATTCTTAGAGCTGTCGTCAACGCACTTGACCACAACCTTACGGAAGATTGCTTCAGAAAATGCGTCGAGTAATCCGGCAAGGCGAAAGATTTGGTAATTATCCTTGACTTCACGCGTGCCTCGTAGGCTAACGGTCAAGGTCAGTTGCTCAGGAATAGCGCGCCTCCTAGCTCGATGTCTTACAACTCGATATCTGTTAATCCGACGAGCTAGTATATACCGTTTTTCCTAAATGTGCTGACAAATTGTTCAAAGAGATAATCTGCGTCGTGGGGACCGGGACTTGCTTCGGGATGATATTGCACGGAGAATATTGGCAATGTCTTGTGTTTAAGGCCCGCCACGGTTCGATCGTTTAGGTTTAAATGAGTAATTTCCAGACGATCGAGGGCCAAGCTATCTGGCTCAATGGCAAAGCCATGATTTTGACTAGTGATTTCGATTTTTTTGGTTAAGCCGGCTGGATGATTAAGACCTCGATGTCCAAATTTTAGCTTAAAGGTCTCCGCACCAAGCGCTAAACCCAACACCTGATGGCCCATACAAATCCCAAAAATAGGCTTACCGGAGTCGAGCAGCGATCGGGTTGTAGTGATGCCTTCAATGACGGCAGCCGGGTCGCCGGGACCATTGGACAGGAAAATGCCGTCGGGATTATGGCTCAAAATTTCTTCGACGGACGTATCGGCAGGTACCACAATGACACGGCAGCCATAACTAGCCAGTCGCTTCAGAATATTACGCTTGATGCCGAAGTCGAGGGCCACTACGGTAAATTCTGGGGTAAATTCTGGGGAGGTTGCAGAGGGTTTCACTGCGCTGTCACTAAATTCCCACAGAGCATCAGTCGGCTCGGTCCATTCGTAGGTGCGATTCGTCGTCACAGCTTTGACGAGATTAAGTCCGGCCATACTGGGTGCGGCTTGGACCTGTAGAACCAAATCTGCTGGATCCAAAATTTCTGAAGAAATCGCACCATTCATCGCTCCAGACGATCGGAGTTTTCGGGTGAGCGATCGAGTGTCGATGCCGTAAATGCCGATGACATTATGGTGCTTTAGATACTCTGGCAACGATTGAGACGATCGCCAATTGCTGGGGCGCTGACAAATATTTCTGGCAATCACGCCTTTGACATGGGGCCGATCGGACTCTTCATCATCACCATTGACCCCTGTATTTCCAAGTTCTGGGTAGGTAAATGTGACCATTTGACCGCTGTAGCTAGGGTCCGTCAGCACTTCTTGGTAGCCTGTCATTCCCGTATTAAAGACCACCTCACCGATCGTTGTTCCCAATGCACCAAAGGAAAATCCTGGGTAGGCAGTACCATCGGCCAACACTAAAAGCGCAGGGTGGGCGGAAGAGAGGGAGACCATTAGCGATTACCTGCAATGAACGGACTGAACAAAACGAGAGGGCTGAACAAAACGATGATCAAAAATAAACAAATCCGGATAATTATTGCATAGACAGATTCACTCAAGTGAGGATTGTCGAATTTGCATCCGATTCCTGGTTATATTTCTGGACCTCCACGACCTTATTCTTGTGATTGTGCGCGGCTTACGATCGTAGGCTATGGCC
>JAJAYH010000119.1 GCA_026786325.1 Alkalinema sp. CAN_BIN05
GGCAAGTACCGATCGAGAGTTTGCAAGTATTCATCATCTTCTAATCCTTCAGCAAGCGGCACATCGAGGTCGCTTTTTTGTTTTGTGCCGGGAAAATTGACACCGCAGTGCATGGAAAAGGTAAACACTGACGGATCGTCTTGAAAAATGAAGGCGGTCGCATCTCCTTGATGGACATCAAGATCAACAATTAGGATTTTTTTCGCTAGCCGTTGTTGCTGAATGATGCGGGCGGCGATCGCTAGATCATTAAAAATACAAAAGCCAGATCCGTAGCCCGGAAATGCATGGTGCGTCCCCCCGGCTGTGTTGCAAGCGAGGCCCGTCTGAAACGCGATTTGAGCCGTGAGAACCGTTCCACCCACTGCAATACAGGTTCGGTTGACAAGATCGGGACTCCAGGGTAATCCAATCCGTCGAAACGCCCTATCGTCGAGGGTTCCGGTACAGTAGGCATTGACATAGGCTGGGTCGTGAACAGATTCAATCCAACTTTGCGGGGCACGATCGGGTTGGTGAAATTGATCGGGTCTTGCAACACCATCTTTTAGTAACCGATCGTATAGCATCCGAAATTTCACCATCGGAAAACGATGCGTCGAAGGGAGGGGCACGGTGTAATTGGGATGGTAGACCAAAGGAAGATGCATAACGGCGATCGTATTTAGGTTTCAAAATATTTGGACTTAATACTTAATATTTAATTCGATAAAACCGCTCAATTGTTGCTATCTCTTAAAAGAAGTCATGGATTTCATTGCTCTTTGTAAGCATTACATCATTAGTGGGCAGTTCTGATTTTAAGATTGGCATATCAGGAGAACGAATTTTAAAACTTATCTGACCCAGTGGAGTAAAAAATCCCATGGCACATTCATTCATGACTCACAGTTGGACATTAGCGTCTTTTTTTGCGAGTGCGTTAGGACTATTTTTGCTCTATAACCACACCAAAATTCGCAATGAAGATCTAGACGATGGCCAATGGATGCTGTTTGCCATGAGCTTCGCCTATTGGATTGTCCACTGTGTGGCAATAAGTGCTCAGCATTGGGTTCCACAAGAATGGAATTGGGTTGCACTTAGCTTCAAGTTCTGTTCTGTTCTCAGCGCACTACTAAGCCTCTCCTCCGCGCTCAGTTTACCGCTTACCACCGTCTCTGAGGTGAATAAAATTGAAGAAGAGTTCTACTAAATTCTTATAATTTGGCTCGAAACGGGTGCGAGAACGATTAGGTTTTTGAACCCGTTTTTTATGAGCAAAGCTATGGCAGTAATGTCTTCTAGGCTTTGAGCAGTCCACTAATCATGCTTTCGAGTTCCGCTTTCTGAAGTGTGGTCAAAATAAAGACTTCTTGAGCAATCTTTCCAGCACGCGCAATAATTTTGAAGCCGCCTCGAATCGGAACTGAAATTCTAAGCTTCATATGAGGAACATGGGCACGAACAGGGCAAATAACGCCGGGAGTGATGGTCTGGATGCCATCATATTGGGCGATTTTTTCAAGTAGGGCGATCAATCCGGGAAGATGGGTCGAATGATTCATCACCAGACGAGCCGCTTTTTGATCGGATTGTGGGGAGATACTCTGAGTCATAATCTTTACTACTTAGAAATTAAAAAGTTGTTAAACCCGTCTATGCCCCTTCCAGAGGAGCCATGGTCAACCCTTCATGGGTAAGTTGCATGTGATAAAGCTCAGCTTGCTCTAGTGGTCCAGTCCAAACGATCGCCTGTCCTTCCTTGTGGATTTTGTCTGCGAGCTTCCAGGCACTATCGCTAACCATGCCTGGAATGTAGCGAACAAGGGTATTCACAACATGCTCAAAGGTATTTTGATCGTCGTTAAGGACAATTACTTTGAAACTAGGATAGGGCTTACGGACAGTCTGAGAGACACGATCGGGCGTTGCGACACTTGCTGCCATGGTGATAGAAGATCCATACACTAAGTGGGAGCATTGGAAAGAGTGCGCGATCGGTGGATGATTCACCATAGTAAGTACTTGTGCAAACGAAGGGTGCGAACAAAAATGGGATCTAAAACAGTTGTTGCGGACAGAAGATATGAATTTGATATCATTGAATTTAATACCTCTCCTATTCTGCCCTACAAATGTCGTAAAAAATAAATAATGATTTAAGAATTTTAAAAGCATATATCGTACGTTAACTATTTTTTATGAATTTTTCCATTGATCCAATTCAGCATGCCCAACTCCAAATCTGGGCGGAAAGTCTCCGATCGGGGCAACGAGAAATTGCAGACTGGGCGGGAGGACGGCTGGCGGTGTCAGCGGTTCCGGGAGCGGGGAAGTCAACGGGAATGGCTGTAGCGGCGGCGATGACGATCGCACGTCAAGGCTTACAAACAAATCATCAGTTGGTGCTTGTTACATTTACCCGATCGGCAGCAGCGAATTTGAAGTCGAAAATTCGTGAGCGCCTGAAGCTGCTGAATTTACCGATGGGTGGATTTCTGGTCACGACGCTGCATGGGTTGGCGTGGTCTATTGCGCGCAGTTATCCAGAGTTGTCAGGGATTACGGACGATACGATGTTGAATACGATGAGCCAAAATCATCGGCTTTTGCGCGGGGCGGTGGAGCAATGGATTGCTGAGAATCCTAGGCTGTATGGGCGGTTGATTGAGGGAATGCAGTTTGACGGGGAGGAGACGGAGCGACTGAGGAGACAATCGGTATTGCGGACGGAGGTGCTGCCTGCGCTGGCGATGACCGTGGTTCAAGAGGCGAAAAAGTCTGGACTAATGCCCGATGATTTGGCTAGAGCGGGGATTGGGAGTAGTGATGACTATGCTGTGTTGAATATTTCGGCGGGGCTTTATGCCGAGTATCAGCGGCAATTACGATCGCGCAATTGGATCGATTATGACGAGATGATTTTGGGAGCGCTGCGGGTATTGCAGAATGAGGCGGCTTGTGATGTGTGGCGATCGCAGGTGTTTGCGGTGTTTGAGGATGAGGCGCAGGATTCGAGTCCACTTCAGACTAGGTTGTTGGAAATCTTGGCGACAAAGAGTGGCGCGCAGGGTGATGTACAAAATTTGATTCGGGTGGGCGATCCAAATCAGGCCATTAATTCAACCTTTACGCCTGCTGATCCAGTGTTTTTCCGATCGTTTTGTGAGCAATGTGAGGCAGAAGGAAATCTGGCGCAGATGACGCAAGCGGGGCGCAGTAGTGCGGTGATTTTGGATGCGGCAAATTATCTGCTGAATTGGGCGAATGCGACGCAGGCTAGAGCGGGGAAAGAATTACCATTCCGATCGCAAATGATTGAGCCTGTTCCCCAAGACGATCCACAGCCGGATGCAAATCCTGAACCTGTTGGATTAGGTTTTGAGATTGTGCGTCCAAAGGATACCTATGAATCTGTCGCGAAGATTGGGAATAGAATCATGGCATTGATGGCAACAAATCCAAATCATAGTGCGGCGGTGTTGGTGCGAACAAATGATCAAAGTCGATTTGTGGCGAGTGAATTGCGACGACTTTTCCCTAACACACCCGATACTCCTGGATTGGATTTGTTTGAAGTTGGGGAAGAGGAGCGCCGATCGCATATTCCAGCGGAAATGTTGGCGTTGTTGCAATTTTGCGATCGGCCCCATTCACCAGATTTACTGAAGGCTGCATTGATTATTCTTCTGACTCATAAACGAATTCCAACCCAAGATTTGAATGTAATTGTTACAGCACCCGAGCAGTTTTTATATCCCAGTGCAATAGATCCTGAATTGAGTCATGAGGCGCAACTGGCCAGCCGTATTTGTCGTAGTCTTTTGAAGTCGCGGCTTGAATTGCCACTCTATCAACTTATTTCATTTTTCGCCTATACCTTAGACTATGATCAATCCGAACTTGCAACGACAGATAAGCTGTCTGAGCGGCTTTCGCAACAAACACAAGAGAATTCATTGGGCGAGTTGATTACAATTTTAAGTGAAGTTGTGACATCTGAACAATTTGAACCTGTGATGGCAGAATCAAATGAAAACCGATATATGCGATCGGGACAGGTGACAATTATTACGATGCACAAAGCAAAGGGATTGGATTGGGACTATGTATTTATTCCATTTTTACATGAGTCGATGATTCCGGGAAAACTGTATGTTCCTCGTCCGGCGGAGTTTCTAGGACCATTTACATTGCCAGAAGTCGCACGGGCACAAATTCGGGCGATTGTTCATGGAAATCCTTTGCCATATTTGTTTTATTCATGGGAACGGGCATAGGAGTTGAAGCAGGCGGAGGAATATCGTTTGTTGTATTTGGCGA
>JAJAYH010000120.1 GCA_026786325.1 Alkalinema sp. CAN_BIN05
AGGCGAGGCGATCGATCGTCATAAACGCGCATTGCTCGATCGCTATCCCCATCAGCTTTCTGGCGGTCAGTTGCAGCGAATTATGATTGCCATGGCGATTTCTTGCGATCCCGTATTGTTGATTGCAGATGAACCGACGACAGCATTGGATGTGACGGTGCAGGCGACTATTTTGGATTTGTTGCGGGAATTGCGCGATCGGCGGGGAATGGGCATGATGTTCATTACGCATGATCTTGGATTGGTGGCGGAGATTGCGGATGATGTGGCGGTAATGTATGAGGGGAATATTGTAGAAACTGGATCGGTAATGGATATTTTCTCCAGTCCCCGACATCCTTACACTCAGGGGCTTTTGACCTGTCGGCCTAATCCCGATCGGCGGCTTCAGGTGTTGCCAACAGTGGCGGATTTTATGTCGATTACGGTGAATGATCAGGGCGATCGGCAAGTGACGGCCAAGCATGAAAGTATTGCAGAAGTACTTAATACATTGCCAGAAATTACTGATGCTCAAGTGAATGAACGATTGATTCAATTGCGATCGGTCGAGCCTTTGTTGTCGGTTAATAATTTAACTGTTTCTTATCCAATTAAGAATGCCATAGGCCGAGTAGAACGGGTATTTAAAGCAGTAAATGATGTTTCGTTTGATGTGTATTGCGGAGAGACTTTAGGCTTGGTGGGTGAGTCGGGTTGTGGGAAATCGACATTGGCACGAACATTGCTGCGATTGATGGAGCCGTCAAGTGGAACCATTCACTTTGACAATCAAGATTTACTGGCGATGAAGCCTAATGCATTGCGACAATTGCGACAAGAGATTCAAATCATTTTCCAAAATCCATTCAGTGCGCTGGACCCACGAATGAATGTTGGCGAGGCGGTGATGGAGCCGTTGAAGATTTTTGGGCGGGGAAATAGGACTGATTTTCAAGTGCGGGCGCGGTATCTTCTTGATAGAGTTGGGCTAGACGGAAGCCCGGAAACAATGGCCCGTTATCCTCATCAGTTTTCCGGTGGTCAGCGACAACGCATTTGTATTGCGCGGGCATTAGCCTTGAATCCGAAGTTTATTATTTGTGATGAATCGGTGTCGGCGTTGGATGTGTCGGTGCAGGCACAGGTGTTGAATTTGCTTAAAGAGTTGCAAGCTGAGTTCAATTTGACCTATGTATTTATTTCCCATGATTTGAGTGTGGTGAAGTTCATGAGCGATCGGATTATGGTGATGAATCAAGGCAAAATTGAAGAACTCGATACCGCTGAACAAATCTATCGTAATCCCCGCCAAGCTTATACCCGTAAATTGATTGATTCAATTCCATCGGGAAGTTTAGACAAAATCCGATCGCGTCAGGCCATGAGAGCCAAATCGTAATGCGATTACAATGATATTTCCCAAACCTAAAACTGTAGCTATAGCCTTGGTTTTAAGGGTGTCACCATTAATTTAAATGCGCCTCCGGTGGTTTCTCCAAACGATCGTACTCGGATAATATAAACTCCCGATTTAACAATTCGCATAAACAAAAGTGAATTGGGTGTTCCATCAGGACCATCATCATTTTCTGCGATCGGAATGCCCTCTTTAGTCATCAGAATGACCATCGGATCAAATACATCCGAGACCAAATCCACCGCAATTTGATCTCCAGCTTTGAGTGTCACGATATAGTCCCGTGCAAATCCACCTTGCCCCGTGGGAATATCCCGATCGCTCAGCGTATCGCTAAGCTCTTGACCGAGAATAAGGGGCAATGGTGTGTATACGGGTTTCTCGGCGGCCAATCCTGCTGGCAATCCGATCAATCCCCAAAACGCAATAGAAGTAATCTGAATTAGAAATCTTTGAAAACGCATTATAAAATTCGGATATTTTGACAATTATTTTGGTAACTATTTAGACGGTAATAGCTTCTCTAATTCTGCTAGTGGAACAGCTCCCGATAGAAGTTCTCCATTAAAAACAATCGCCGGAGTGCCATCAATTCCCAGCGATTCCCCAAGTCGTTGATCCGCTTCTATGGCTGCTTTAGCTTGAGGACTTTGACGATCGCTATTGAATCTAGCTAGATTTAATCCCAAGGTCGTGGCGATCGCAGTATAGCTACTGGCATTCAATGTTTTTTGTTGATCGAACAAGGCATTATGATATTCCCAGAATTTCCCTTGTTGTTGTGCGGCCCAAGATGCCAGCGCTGCATTCATGGCTTCATTATGAATTTGGGTCAATGGAAAATGTTTATAAACCAATGTAATCCGATCGGGATATTTAGCCACAAATGCATTCAGTTCAGTACGCGCTTTGGCACAGAAGGGACATTGGAAATCCGAAAATTCAATTACAAGGATCTTGCCCTTTCCATCTGTGGGCGATTGTCCAATAGCACGTTTACGATCGGTATTTAACGATGTGAGAATGGCTTGCTGTGCTTTTTGGGCCTTAAGTTGCTGATTGCGTTGGTAACGTTGCAGGGATTCTAAAATAACCTCAGGATTACGCTTAAGTACTTCCAATACCTGCTGTTCAAATTGAGAATCTACTTTAGGCCCATTACTGCTCGTCGCCTGAGCTAGGGCCGGAAGTGGACGAATGCTGGTCGTGAGAATTAATCCTATTGTCAAACAAAGTAACGATTTATTGCAAAACAACTGAAGCATCGGGCGCATGGCAATCACTTTTGGCACTAGAAATTCACACCCTATCTTCCCACTTAATCGAACCATCCCAAAGTCTCGATGTTATCTTTAGTGACACAGTACTTTTTCATTAGTGCCATGCCGTCGTCTTTCTCTCAGTTTTCTCTACAGCTTTTTCCACAGATTTTCCCACAGTTGGCCCTCACCACTATTGCCGCTGTTACTGCCCTTATCACTACTACACCTGCGGCTCAAGCTGCCGATCGTATCTATGTGACCTACGGTTTACTGGAGCGTTCTATTGGCTTTGATGCCTTGGAGAATTTTGCTAAAACGGGAGAAGTTGATGATGACTTATTTGTGTACACCAGCTACGTCAGCCCAGCCCAACGTCAAGAATTCCGATCGATTTTGCAAACAAAAGCTGATGTTAGTCCCGTGGCAATTTCTCAATTTTTGTATAGTCCTCAAGGTGAGCTATTACTAAAACGTCTTGGGCAAGTGATTCAATCTGAAGCTCGGACGGATGGTGCGGTTGGAATTCGGGCCGCGTTAATTTTGGCCGCAGCAGATTCGACCGAAGGATTTTCCCCGCTGAGTATTATTCGGAAATTTCCCACACGCGGAATTCGGGTAGATTTACAAAAAACACTTCAGGTTGTCGGTGAATTAGAGCGTCTAGTCTCTCAAACCCAACGGACTGTCAGTCAAATTGTGACTCTAGCCGATCGGACCGCCGCTGCATCGCCCATTACGAGAACAATTGATCTCACCAATCGAGGCCGGATTCCAACGGATCGTTTCACGGTCTCTCTCACGGATAATACCCGCGTTCAAATGACCGGAAATAGGCAGCCCCGATCGTTTCCGGTGGATGTCTATTTGCCTCGCATTAGTAGTAATACGACCGCGATCGTTATTTCCCACGGGGTCGGCAGCGATCGGACTACGTTTAAATATTTAGCTACTCATTTGGCGAGTCACGGATTTGCCGTCTTTGTCCCTGAACATCCTGGGAGCAATGCCAATCAAATTCAGTCATTATTAAGAGGCTTAGCCAGTGAAGTCGCTGAACCGACAGAATTTATCGATCGCCCTTTAGATGTGAAATATTTATTGGACTATTTCAGCAATCTCAGTCGCACTGATTCTCGATTGAAATCGGTCAACTTTCAAAAGGTCGGAGTCCTTGGCCAATCTTTTGGTGCTTATACGGCCCTTGCTCTTGCCGGAGCGCCGCTGAATTTCCAGAGCCTAAATGAAAATTGTACCGAAGCGACATTACTCACGACGTTTAATGTTTCCCTTTCCCTTCAATGCAGAGCTACCCAACTGTTCAATCAAAACTATCCCCTTGCTGACTCTCGCATTGCGGCGGTAATTTCGATTAATCCTTTAACTAGTGTTGTATTTGGTCCCGCTAGCCTCGGCAAAATTAAAATCCCTACGATGATCGTATCTAGCGGGTCAGATACGGTAGCGCCATCATTACCGGAGCAAATTTTGCCCTTCACACAGTTGAAAATGCCCGATCGATACTTAGTTATGATGCCTAAGGGTAGTCACTTTTCAACCCTAGAAGATGCCGCCAGTAGTCCCGGTTCTATTAGTGTTCCTGAAGGTGTCATTGGTCCAAATCCCGCCCAAGCAAGGCGCTATATGAATGCATTGAGTTTGGCCTTTTTCCGGACTTATCTCACGGCGCAAGGGGCTAGCTTCCGATCGTTCTTAACCTCAAGTTATGTCAAATCAATCTCCGACCCCACGCAGCCCATTAGTCTGGTAAATGATTTTGACCCAACGGCACCACCGATTCCAAGCGTTAGTCCAGCACCGATCGTTAGTCCAGCACCAACTGACGATCCGGTAACACCCTCAAAATAATTTAGATATGAGATAATTAATCAGAATGCATTCATTTAAACTAGGAGTTAGTGGTTATGTTTAATTTAGGTTGGCCCGAAGTCGCTATTGTATTACTGATTGCTATTGTCATTTTTGGGCCTAAAAAGCTTCCGGAACTTGGCGGTAGCTTTGGCAAAACATTGAAAGGGTTCAAAGAAGGTATGACGGCAAAGCCTGATAAGACCGATGGAGACGTGTAGTGATATTTGGTCTGTTCAATTCTCTAATGGTCAATAGGAAACCCTATGCGGTTTGATGTGGTTACGTTGTTTCCTGAGTTTTTTGACTCGCCCTTGAGTTCTGGACTCATCGGCAAAGCTATTGCTAATGAGATTGCGACGGTTCATTTCACCAATCCCCGCGACTTTGCCGTAGACAAACATCGTAAGGTCGATGATATTCCCTATGGCGGTGGGGTGGGAATGGTGATGAAAGTGGAACCAATTTTTGCGGCGATCGAGTCTTTGCCGCGATGTCCCACGCGAGAAGTCATTTATTTCACGCCTCAAGGGGTGCCGATGGATCAGGCATTGTTTAAAACCTTGTTGGCCTATGACCAACTTATATTGCTCTGTGGCAATTACGAAGGTGTGGATGAAC
>JAJAYH010000121.1 GCA_026786325.1 Alkalinema sp. CAN_BIN05
AGCCCCGAAAAACCGATCGCCTTCAAGATTCAACGGGGAACTGAAAACTTAGACATCAGCCTTACGCCGAACAATCAGGAGGGTAAAGGTCGAATTGGGATCATGCTGGCTCCGAATGCCAAAATTGAGGTTCAGCACCCCAGCAACCCGATCGCGGGCTTAGTCCTAGCTGGCAAAGAACTTAGCCGTAATGTCAGCCAGACCGTTGAAGGGTTTGGGAAATTAATCACCAACTTTTCTGCCACCTCGAAGCAAGTCGCTGGGCCTGTGGAAATTGTTCGTCAAGGAGCAAAAATTGCACAGCGGGATTGGAAAAATCTATTTGGATTCACGACATTGATCAGTGTGAACCTAGCCGTGATGAATATTCTGCCGCTGCCTGCCCTTGATGGTGGTCAATTGCTGTTCATTATTCTAGAAGCGATTCGCGGCAAGCCCATGCCCAAACGCATCGAAGAAAGCTTCATGCAAACTGGGTTGGTCTTGTTGCTCAGCCTCGGCGTAATCCTGATCATTCGCGATACCGCTAACTGGATCCAACAGTGATCCAAGAGTAACGATCGCCCGCTTTCCCTCGTCCTAACTTCTGTTCTCTTAATAAGACGGTGTTTGAAAAGTCCAAGGTTGTGACGATTGAGACCCGATCCCCCTAGCCCCCTTAAAAAGGGGGAACTAGAATTGAACTTAAGCGAGACCTAGAATTCAACTCAAGCGGGAACTACAAGTCAACTCTTAGTCCCCCTTTTTAAGGGGGGATTTAGGGGGATCGGGTCTTTCGGTACCAACCAAAGAACTTTCAAACCTCCTCTAATGCCGAACAGGAGGATCTAATCCAAAATCCTATGCCCGAAACCCCAAGCATCGCTAGCCCAGCCCGTAAACCCACCAAGAAACAGCGAGCGATCGTCACCCTCGAAACCATCAAACGGCTATACCCAAACGCCGAATGTTCCCTCAACTTTGATGGGCCGCTGCAACTGATGATCGCCACTATCTTGGCCGCCCAATGCACTGACGAACGCGTTAATAAAGTCACCCCGGCTCTGTTCTATCGATACCCCGATGCCCTCGCCTTTGCCGAAGCTGACCTACTCGAACTTGAAACCTACGTCAAATCCACCGGGTTTTATCACAACAAAGCCAAAAACATTCGGGCCGCCTGTCAGCGAATTCTGGAAGTCTTTGGCGGCGAAGTTCCGCGAACCATGGAAGATCTGACTAGCCTACCTGGAGTCGCCCGGAAAACCGCCAACGTTGTCTCATCTAATGGCTATGGTCTCAACTTGGGCTTCACCGTGGATACACACGTCACTCGGCTGGCCAATCGTCTCGGCTTCACTAAGCACCAAGATGCGGTGAAAATTGAGCGCGACTTAATGAAACTTTTTCCTCAGGATGAATGGGAAGCCACGTCGATTCACTTGATTTACCATGGCCGCGAGGTCTGTGATGCTCGTAAGCCGCTGTGTGAAATTTGTGAACTTACGCTCCTCTGCCCGTCTGCGGGAACTGTCGATCGGAAAAAAGAACTCGATCGTAAGTCCAGTACTGCCCAGATCGCTGCTCGAAACGCCGCAACAAAGGCTAGAGCCAAAACCAAAACGAAAGCTAAGGCTGTGCGATCGAAAGTAACCAAGCCGATCTAGTTTATAAACTCCCTCCGGTGGGCTATAATTCTAAATGATATAAATTTTTTAAAGGGCAACAAGGTCTCATGGCTAAGAAGGCAATGATTGAGCGCGAAGAGAAGCGCAAACGGATAGTTGCAAAATACGCGGTCGAGCGTACTGCACTCAAGGATGCATTCAAAAAAGCAACCGACCTTGATGAGAAGATTGAAATCCATCGCAAGATTCAACAGCTTCCTCGTAACAGCGCCCGTGTGCGTGTGAAGAACCGTTGTTGGATGACGGGTCGTCCCCACGGTTTCTATCGTGATTTCGGTCTATCCCGTAACGTTCTACGCGAAATGGCTCACCAAGGCTTATTGCCCGGTGTTGTCAAATCAAGCTGGTAGTAGAGACCTTATCTACTGATTTGAGATGCAAAATAAGAGCCTAGACATGTTCACTTCAGTCTAGACTCTTATTTTTTGATTATTTGTAATAAGGTGATGGCTAAGAAAGTAGCTACCATCATCCCACCCGTGAATAAACTCCGGGCTAATAGCGAAAACCTGTTGAAACAGGTTAAAGATCTGCGCTGATTGGCTTTCAGTCCGTTTTAACGGACTTTGGCTATTAGGCTGGGATTTTAATCCCAGTGGGTATAAAACGAAGCGATGACCATTATTGACCGCAACATCGATCGCTGATTCCCAAACTTTCCAAGACCAATTCTCCAACCGCATTAGCGACTGAAAAATTCCCAAAAAAGCTCTCAGAAAAATCGTAGGCTTCAAGTTCCATCACGAGGGCTAGCACCAACGTAATTAGATCATTTTCACCTTCCATCCGCTGCCGTACAAAAATTTGGGCCGCACGTTTGGCAATTTCGCCATTAACCGCTTCGGGAATAAATTGCTCATCCAAAAAACGCTGAAGCCGTTCTTGGAGCCACAGCCCTTCCTGTTCAGGATTTTTGGCCATCTCTAGCGTAATTGACGGAATTGGGTCCATCGAGGAATCCAGCTTCAAGTCGGACATTTTGCGCTCCCCGTCTCCTTCGTTAGCATTGCTTCTCAAACTATACAATCAACCTCTGTTGGGGAATGATGATAAATTACGAAGCTTAAAGATTTTTACCTACATTTC
>JAJAYH010000122.1 GCA_026786325.1 Alkalinema sp. CAN_BIN05
GCCATATCCTATCCATCCTGTGCGTTGTTTTCTTAACTAGCACTTTAAAGGATGGATGGATTTCTTGACTATTCCTTCCTCAAAATATGTCCGAACTATTGTTTAAATGGAGAGTCTGATCCAAGGGGTCGAAAATATTTTCCTTACTTTCCAGGGGATGACCTTAAAGAGGCGGTGAATCTAGCGATCGACCTCGATCGTCCGCTTTTGCTTGAAGGTGCCCCTGGTTGCGGTAAGACGCGATTGGCTGGGTCGATTGCTTATGAGTTTACGCAGAAATATTTGAAGGGTCAGAAAGACTCGGATGGTCGTCCTGCTTGGTGGCCTTACTATATTTGGAATGTGAAATCGGTCGGTCGGGCGCGAGATGGATTGTATACCTTTGATGCTGTGGGACGGTTACGGGATGCTCAGCTTGTGGGGATGGACCCGACAAAGTTGGAGAAGATTTTGGATGGAGGGCAGAAAGATGGTCAAGAAAAGGAGTTCGATCGGCTCAAGAAACGGCTACAAGATGTTGAACAATACCGTAAATTTGGCCCGTTGGGTGCGGCACTGAGTCAAGAAGTAGGCGATCGTCCGATTGTGTTGATTGATGAGATTGATAAAGCGGATAGTGATTTTCCTAATGATTTGTTGTTGGAATTAGATCAGTTGCGGTTTGAGATTCCAGAGACGGGGAAGGAGTATCCGCTGGAAGGGCGCAATCCAAGACCGATTATTATCATTACAAGTAATCAGGAAAGACCGCTGCCAGAACCATTTTTACGAAGATGTTTGTATTTCTTTGTTGATTTTCCAGATGCGGATGCTTTGAGGAAAGTGATTCGGGGGAGATTTGGGGCGATGGATGACGATCGGTTGGATTTTATCGATCGGACGATTGCACATTTCTTGAAAGTTCGGGATGTTCTTAAAGAAGAACCAGGGACGAAGTTACCAGGGACGAGTGAGATTCTGGATTTTCTGACGGCATTGAAAAATAAGCCTACCGTCGATGCAGTTCATGCGTTGGAGAATTTGGCAGAGCGATCGCCGTTGTTGGGGATTGTGTTGAAGACGCAGAGGGACCAAGAACTTTACCGTGAAATGGATTGGAGTGAAGATGACTGATCTCAAAATGCCATTTCTAGACTTGTTTGAGCAAATGCGATCGGCGGGGATTCCGTTGACGATGGAGCAGTATGATTTATTGCGCCAAGCTTTGAAGCGGGGCTATGGATGGCAGGATTGGGATGCCTTGCGGCGATTGTGTGAATTGGTTTGGTATCGACCGGGATTTGAGTATGAGAAGGCAGATTTTGATCGGGTGTTGGATGAGTATATTCAAGTTCAGCGGGAGATTATTCAGGATTGGATGAGGCGGTTGGAACCGGAGAAGACGATCGAACTTAAATTTGTAGAACCATTGCTTGGAGTATTGCCCAAGCTCCCACCGCGCAAGTCATCTGAGTCTCCGAAGGTTCCACAATCTGGAAAGACGAATGGATTATCAACAACGCCTTCAGCGGTGAAAACAACACCTAAACCTGTTAGTCGAAATGTAAAAAAGCCATCGAGATTTGTTGTGCGGGATATGCCGATTTCGTTGGAGACGGTTCAGCGAACTTGGCGATCGTTGCGTCGTCCTTTGCCGGATGTGCGGATTCAGGAAATTGATATTGAAGCGACGATCGAGCGGATGAGTCGAGAAGGGATATTTAGTGATGTGGTCGAGCGGCCTGCACAGCGTCAACAAACCGAGCTAGTACTGTTGATGGATACTGGTAGTGGAATGTTGGCCTATCGTCCGGTATGGGAGCCGTTAGTGAATGCGATCGAGCGTCGTCTTGTGAGTGGGGCGCAGATCTATCGGTTTACGAGTTATCCCTCTGATTATTTTTATGAATGGCAACGACCGATGCAGGATGTGGCGATCGGGACGGTGTTGTCGAAGTTACATAAATTGCGATCGGTGGTGGTGATTGTAAGTGATGGTGGTGCGGCGAGTCAGAGTTATCGTGAGTCACAAATTGATGGAATGAAAGATTTTTTAGAGAAATTAGCTCCTTGTGTTCGAGAGATTTTGTGGTTGAATCCGGTGCCACGGGAACTCTGGCCGGGGACTTCGGTTGAGGAGATTGGTGTGTTCTTGAAAAAACCGATGGTGACATTCGATCGGTCGCAGTGGCAAAGCCTGACGCAGCAGGTGAATCGAGGAGGTCGGCAATAATGGTGGCGAGAGTGATGGTGGCAAATCTATCTAAGCAAGATATTGCACAGCAACGCATTGAATTGTTTCAGGAAGCTTATGGTGAACAGGCTTTGGATGTTGCTTGTCATTTGGCCTTTCCCTTAACGATGACGACCGATTTGAGCTATTGCTTACGTCAACAGTTTTTTCCAGAAATGCATTGGTCTATTGCGGCGACGGTCGTGTTATCGGGATTATATGAAGAAGTTGGATATGATTTGTATGAAATGGCGGTGGCGACGCGATCGCTTTTGTTAGCAAGGTTGGTGGAAAACTTTGGGAACGTGCGGTTGTTTGAAATTAGTGATTTCATGCAGGGGTATATTCTCTATCGATTGACCCAGAATGCGGGCGATCGTCCTCAGACCTTGGGCGATCCGGCGGAATGGATTGCGTTGGCTTGTTTGGCGAAGGGTGAGGGGAAGTTTCGGGAAATGATTCGGCGGGAGTTGCAGGATTTATTGGCAAAGTCACCGGATATTAATGAACGATTTCGATTGGCTGCGTTAATCCATCAGCAAGGTGATTTACTGGCACAACGAGGATTTGAGGCATTTTCGATTCAGGAGTTGGCAGGCAGAATTGCAAAGGGAGAACCGATCGATCCACTTTCTGATATTCGACAATTCATGGAAGCTAATGGCTTTCCAGAGTTGAAATCAGAAGAGATTGAATATGCAACGATCGTCTTTGATCCGGTCAGTACAGAAGAAGAATTACATGCATTTGAATTTGAGACGGTGACGATCGATCGGACTGGAAAGGAAGTCGATCGGCAAAAACATACTGCATACTCATTTACAGAATCATTAGCAGATGGCGTTGGGCTGGAGATGGTGGCGATTCCCAGTGGGAAATTCATGATGGGATCGCCGTCAGATGAAAAGGATAGCCATGACCTTGAGCGTCCTCAACATGAAGTGACAGTTCAGCCGTTTTTTATCGGGCAGACTCCAGTGACGCACGC
>JAJAYH010000123.1 GCA_026786325.1 Alkalinema sp. CAN_BIN05
TGAGGCCGCAAGGTATAGCAAAACTGAGGCGGCATACAACTTGGCAACTGATCCGACTTTTCACCGGGACGCAACAACCCAACCAAATCGGGCGCATTGGCCGGATACAAAATTTCCGCTGGCTGAAGTCGTTGAATTTCGTGGGTCAGATTCTCAAGACCAGTATGTTGTGCCGTGAAAAATTCTCCCGTGGAAATATCTGCATAAGCAATGCCCCAATGATGGTTTGCAATCACCACCGCCGCCAAAAAATTATTCCGCCGAGCATTCAGCATTCCCTCTTCTAGAAGCGTCCCCGGTGTCATCACCCGCGTGACTTCCCGCCGCACCAATCCCTGCGCCATGGCCGGATCCTCGACCTGATCGCACAGCGCCACCGAAAATCCTTTTTCCACCAACTGCGCACAATATCGATCGACCGCATGGTGAGGAATCCCCGCCAATGGTACGCGCCCGATTGCTTTACCTGCATCCTTACTCGTCAGCACTAGCTCCAATTCACGAGCGATCGTCACTGCATCCTGAAAAAATGTCTCAAAAAAATCACCCACTCGATACATCAGCAACGCTTGAGGATACTGATCTTTTGTCTCCGCATAGTGGCGCATCATGGGTGACAATGCCGCCCGATCGACTTGGTTATGATGGCTGTACTTTATGTCGTGTTTGACGAGACGATCGGGGATTTCGGGTGGGGTTTGAGACATAGGATTTGGCTGGACGAGGACGACTAGAAAATTTCAGGCAAAAAATGAACCGAACAAGGTGAAAATAGAAGCTGCACTTAATGCTGCACTAATCACTAATATAGATAGCTTATAGATAGCTACATCGACAGAATTCGTGACGGCCTATCTCGTTCCAATCCCTACGCTACGATATAACGGTATGACGCTGCAATTCTCCACCGATCGCCTCACGATTCGCCCCGCTGAAGAACGCGATGTCATTTGGGGGGCAGATCTAATGTTTTCCGCTGGCTCAGGACTATTTGGTTATGTTTTTGCATCCACTCCAGAAAAATCCGTAGACATTTTGCGTCAAGCCTTTGGGGAACCGGGTCATGCGTTTAGTTATGAATTCGCGCAGATTGTGGAAGTGGACGATCGGTTAGCGGGCATTGTGTTGAGCTATCCCGGTGATGTAAAACGCCATGCCGAGGAAAATATTCAAGGCATTATGGCGAAAATTCTTCCGTTGCACCGCGTTCCTAGAATTCTGGTTAATTTGGCCGACTTAAGTCGCATTAAACAAGATGTGAAAGCGGAGATGTATTTTATTTTGAGTCTTTGCATTGCGCCGGAATACCGCGATCGGGGGTTGGGGACGGCGCTGTTGAATGACACCGAACTGACGGCAAAGGAATCGGGCTGTACTGGTATGGCCTTAGACATTGCCTACACTAATACTCGTGCTCAAAGGTTATTCGATCGTCAGGGCTACCAGATCACCTGTAGCAAAACCAGTCAGCGCTTTGGCTCCATGACTGAGGCGGGTGGCTTGCATCGCATGGAGAAGCCGTTGTGAGTTGGATGATCGGATTGAGTAAGCGATTGAGTAAGGTAGTTGCCCGATTTCCTGGGCTGATGCCGTTGCTAGGCGGAATGCTGATGGCGTTGGGTCCGGCTCCTTTGAATTTATGGATCGTGGCATGGGTGGCGATCGTACCGCTTTGGTGGGTTGCGATTGAAGGCCGATCGCCCGTGAAGTCAGGAATTCTCTGGGGAATTGCCTATCACGGCATTTCGTTATTTTGGATTACGGGATTGCATCCGTTGACCTGGATGGGCATTTCATATGTCAATAGCGTGGCGATCGTTGCCGTGATTTGGATGTTTATTACACTTTTTGGTGCAGTTTGCGTCGGATTGTGGGCGGGCGCGCTGGCTTGGATGACGAAACGCCGAATTCATCCAATCATTCGGGTGTTGAGTGCGGCGGCGTTGTGGTGCGCGATCGAGCAGGTTCGGTCCTATTCGGCATTGGACTGGACGGGCATTGCTTACACTCAAAGTCCAGGAAACTTGGCAATTTTACATCTGGGTCAAATTTCTGGGAATGCCTTGATTGCGGCGGCGATCGTGGCGGTGAATGGTGCAATAGCGGAATCTTGGCGATCGGATGAGCGATCGGGCTTTCCTCGACTAACGACCCGAGTAATAAACCGATTAACAGCTCTGCGGCCTGCGATCGTGCTGTTCACGGTGGCCCATCTGATCGGCTGGGGAATCTCTCTTAGCACGGCACCAAGTCAAAGCAATTCAATCCGTATCGGCACAGTTCAGGGCAACATTGGAACCCGGACTCAATTTTCGGAGGCAGGTGTACGGCAAGGGTTCAAAAACTACAGCGGCGGATATGAAACCCTAGTGGGGCGCGGCGCACAAATGGTGCTGTTTCCCGAAGGTTCTTTTCCCATGAGATGGGCCGATTACCCGGATAATCCGATGGCGCAAAAAATACAAGCGCTCAAAGTCCCTGTAGCGTTGGGAGCCTCTGGACTGAGGGCCGATCGGCGGATGACACAGGCTATGTTTATGTTGGATGAGGGCGGGAAAATCATGAGCCAATACGACAAAGTAAAAGTTGTTCCCTTGGGCGAAGCATTGCCGTTTGAGGAAGTTCTAGGCAAATTCATTCGCCGAATTTTCCCGATTCAAGATTCTTTGGTTCCTGGTCAACCCGACCAAATTTTTAAAACGCCCTTCGGTCAAGCTGGCATAGGCATTTGCTACGAGTCTGCCTTCCCGGAGATTTTTCGTCGTCAAGTCCAGCAGGGCGCAACCTTTCTCATGACTGCCTCCAACCTAGATCCCTACAGCACCGTCCTGATGGCGCAACAGGAAGCCCATGACACAATGCGCGCCATTGAGACCGATCGGCCCATGATTCGTGTCACCAATACAGGCTATTCCGGCTTAATTGAATCCACAGGCCAAATAAAATGGAGATCGCAACCTAATCGCTACGACCTCCACATTAGCGAGCTATATCCTCGCACTAGTCAGACTCTTTATGTTCGCTATGGTAACTGGATCACACCACTGTTATTGATTTTGAGCGTTGTCTTGAACTTAATTCCGATCGGCCTTACCCGACAAAGATAAGCCCAAACAAGCCCTAAACAAATACCAAATAAACCAAATTCTTACACTCGACCGCGTAGCATTTGGGCCATCTCGTTCTGTTTGGTCGCCATTTCCAGCGCAACTTCTTCAGTGATACGGCCTTCTTCGTACAGCTTGAACAACGACTGGTTCATCGTACACATGCCATCAAACCCACAGCGCGAAATCACAGCTTCAACCTCGTCCAATTGGTCGCGTCGAATGTAATCCTTAATCGCGTCGGTATTCAGCAGAATGTCATGAAATGCCGCCCGCTTGCCGTCTGTCGTTCGACATAACCCTTGCGCAATCACACAAACCAATGACTCCGAAAGTGCCATCCGCATTGCTGGTTGTTCTTCAGGTTGAAATAATCCCAACACCCGCTCAATCGTCTTAACCGCGCTGTTGGTGTGCAAGGTTCCCATGACTAA
>JAJAYH010000124.1 GCA_026786325.1 Alkalinema sp. CAN_BIN05
TCGCGTTGAGATTCCGATGCTTCTAAGCATTACCGCTAGCGTTGTTGAAAAATGATCGGGATAACCGCCTTTGTATTTCGTCAGGAATGCCGTCGCCAGATCCTCATCTGTTGCAAAAAATGGTAAATCCTGTTGCAACGAATATTGCTGCTTAATCGCTTGGGTTAAATACAATGCCTTTTCGTAGTCGGAGGTAATGGGACTACTCGCCGTCAATAACAACCGATCGGCCTCTTGCTTCAACAATGCCCGCGATTTTTCCGGCACTTGCAAATAAGGATTTTGGAGATTTGCTATATCAGGCTTTGATTTGTTAGATTTTGGTTTGATCTCAGGAACTTTGCTTTTTGCCTTTTGTAGCTCGGCCCGATCGCGGTACGGCACCTCCGAAATTACGGTATAAGTCAATCCTTCCGACAATGGTACAGGCGCACGAATTCCCGATTGACTATCCCAAGCTACCTGCTGCGTCGGGAAAAACAATTCTCTCGGAGTCGCCAATGCAGGGATTAAATTCGGTAATTCCGACAAAATACTATAGGTTTGCACCACTTCTTTGGTTCGCTCTATTGTCTGATTCGTCGGCAAATAGAACTGATAAGCCCAACCTGTTCGATTTAAAGTTTTAGTTTTGTCATTGTCAGACAACTCCCAGCCTTGCCCTGTATACCGATCGAATGCCTGCACCCGCCAAAACCCCTCCGCCTGCGATCGAACCCGCATCACGGTCTTCGGCTTGAGTGTCCCGCGCAAATTCTGATTAATCCGATCGCCAAACCCCGAATAAAACTCATCATCCGCTTGCCCCGCACCTATCGGCGGCGAAGTCCCACGTCTACGTCCTGGCCGTTGGTCGCCCTCTCGGTTGCCATTTCTGGAATACCCCGGATTCGTCACCTGCTGATTATCAAAGGTCTTGGGCGTATCAATGGGCGCACTCATGGGCAAACTACGCAATTGGTATCCCGGCAACCGAGGCATCAATGCAAATACCGTTAACCCGATCGCCAACGTAATCGCAAACAATCCTAGTAATTTTCCAGCATTTTGCTTTAATGCTTTGGGCTTCTCAAACAAATCCTTCAACGACGAATCCGATCGCAACCCCAAACGCGATCGATAATCCAACATCAACACAGGCAACGCGATCGCCAAAAAGATCAACAACATCCCACCAAACGCCATCGTCTGACTGAGCGTACTCGCCACGCCCAATAAAATTAACCCAATCATCATCGAATAGCCCAAGTCTTTGCGACGGGGCAAATCAAAGCTATGAAGCACTTGAATTTGCACCATCAAGTCAACTAAGACCAATCGCAAATCATTAGTCTCACGACGGGCGAGGGAATGAATGAAAAAGAAAATCAACGCAGCAATCATTCCGATCGCCAACAAAAACTTAGTCCCGATCGCCCGACTATGCCGCTGCCGCCAGCTCCACATCGCACCCACCACACTCAATGGAATAGCCCACATCCACAAAGAAGTTTCTGCCGCAATATCCGTCGCCACAATCCCAACAATCACCAACGACTGAGCTAACGCGCGCAACCAGATCGACTCCTCTGGAGGTTCCAGGGCAGTGACCGATCGGGAGTTAATACGCCGCTGAAGGGCACGCTGAAAGGCCATGAGTGGAGATAAAAATCGAAGAGACATAAGCGACTAATCCTCAAACAGACTTGTATTATCGCTTACTCAACCCCGTATAGAATCAATCTACGACATCAATACGATCGCAAACACAATAGAATCATCCGATCCTAACTGAACCTTAAGTTGCAACGGCTGCATCGGGCGCAAATCAGCAAGTTCGACACTCAACATACCCGCTTCAGGCCGCTGAGCCATCGACAGACTAGGGCCATTCACCAGCGACAAACTACCACCACAGGGCAATTGGCCTTGAATATGTAACACTCCATCATCGCCGTCAATCCGATAGTCAAGCTGCAACGTCAATGCTCCAATTTCAGTCATCCACTGGTGGCTCAAACCCACACCAGCCTTCAATGTCAACGTCAACGCCGCAATCATCTCACGGGCCGCTAAAAGCGAGAGCACCATTTGCTGAGTCGGAGTAGCCGCCTCATATGTCGTGGGTACGTCTAGTACGTCTAATTCACCCAACCGAGATTGAAGACTCGCATACCCATTACGTGCAGGGGACATCATCACAATGCCCGCCAATTCGTTCAGTTGCAGGAAGTTTTCAGGAAAAAACGACTCCGCCACCTTGACCACTTTCACGCCTTCACGCAACGAGGTCGGAACAACGGATTCACAGGCCGCCAAAAGACTGGCCAACATCGTTTCTGGCAGGGCCACAGGAGTCGTCAATCGACGGAGTTGCGCCAGCCACAGCGAACCCGATTTACTCAAGCCCGATACAACATTATCTGCCATACCCATACTTGCAGCCCAATCGGACTGATACTCTAGAACTTCATCTTCCCAGGGAAAAAGGGGGAGATTTTGTTCAATTTCTAGGGAAAGACGACTTTTTAATAACGCTTCAAAACGCTCTTGCACAGCAGGTATATCTCCTGAATTCGGGGTAAATTCCTCGCGGATTGCGGGGACGATCGAA
>JAJAYH010000125.1 GCA_026786325.1 Alkalinema sp. CAN_BIN05
ACCATATCCGCCTAAGTTGTCCGCTAGTAACACTTTTCCCGACATAGCCGCGAGAACGGGGGTTCCTTCGGGGGCCGCGATGTCCGTGCCCGTGTGCATTCGGCTTGCACCGCTAATAGGATGAATTCGCCAACCGAAGAGTGAGCTGATGGGGGATGGGATCGCAAGCGGATAGATGAATTTGAGGTTCTGGAGTCCGATACGAGAGAACGGACGCAGAAGTTTTTGGTTGAGGTAGGACGGCAACGGTGGGACGACGCTTTGTGTGCCCGGTTCGCTAGGGGTCCAGCTAATGCCTTGGTTTGAAGAAATAGTTAAGCCTCCGATGCCGTCGCCAAGATTAAGTTGGGCCTGAGCATTTCCGGTGGCGATTTCAGAAGCAGGCGAAAATCCTGGTTTTTGGTCACGGCTGCTAATGTCGATATTCACCCGATCAGTTGGACCCGCTAAGGGATCGATCGTCATGTCCCGTACAGTGGCCCCAATGCTGTAATCGGTACGATCGATGATGGCTTCTTTCGCTACGTCTTTACTGTAAATATCAGCGCTGTAAATATCCGCCGACTGGACTTGCAACGTTGCGGCGGAAGGGATCGGGGCAATAGAAGGCGCAGGTTCAACAGCAGAAGCATTTAGACTCAAGCCCGAACTGAGCGCTAAGGTAGCCAAGGCAAAAGCGCTGTGTTTAAGACGAACCGATGCAGTTTTTGGAAAAATGGGTGACATATAAAAATCTGAGGGTTGGGAACAGGAACTTACAAGGCGAATTACGAAGGCGAATTACGAAGGTGAATTACGGTAGATGCTTAACGAGTTTCTATATAGGCTTTAGAACAGAAGTCGGGTTTCTGATCGCCGACGACTCGGGTAGATGGGCTGGTGGGGGAGAGCGTTGAGTCTTTAGCAACATTACTCACGGCTCTGAGCAGTTGGGCGATCGATCGGTTGTAATTCAAAATAGCAGTAACACGACTGCCCGCCGATCGGGTTAGATCTGTTTCAGCATTGAGTACATCGGTCTGGGTTCCAACGCCAGCATCAAACCGAAGCTTCGCCAATCGTCTAGCTTCACAGGCTTGTCCGAGTGCTTTGGTCGTGGTTTCAATGTTCTTTCCACTGGATGTCAAAGTGGCATAGGATTGCTCCACTTGGAACCGAATGGCATTTCGGCTTTGGGTAAAGCGGGTTTCGGCGACTTGCTTAACGATTTCTTGTTGTTGGGCCTGCGATCGGGCAGCGCCGCCATCAAAAAGCCGCCACGTCGCCACCGCTGCAACGGAGTAGCCAGAGGAAACCTCACTGACGGGCTGTTCAAAAATCTTCAATAAATTATATCTAGCTTGCAATTGAATTCTGGGTCCGAGGGCCGAAAGGGCTTGTGTGCGTCCGGCTTCGCTGATGTCGCGTTGGACCAGTTGTTCTTCGAGTTCGACCCGTTGTTTGTAGGCGGTGACAATTGTTTCCTCTAGGTTCAGTTTCCAAGTACCAGCAGGAGTGACAGCATCTGCCGCACTCACGGTGACAAACTCTGGCAAGCTCAGACGTTGAGCAATTTTACGCCGACCGATTTCTTCATTAGCAAGGGAATTAGTAAGCTGCTGTTGGTTATTAGCTAGTTGCACTTCCGATCGCAACACATCAAATTTTGTCCCCAACCCGGCCCGCTCTTGGGCATTAGCATCTCTTAAACTCTGTTCGGAATTTTTGACGGATTGTTGGTTAATGTTGACTTGTTCGTTTGCGTCTTGGAGGTCGTAGTATTCGCCTGTGACATCCAACCTCAGTTGCTCACGGACCCGCTCCATCGCCAATTCTGCGGCACGAAGATTTCCGGCAGCAATTCTGCGTCTTGCAGCGCCTGCGCCAGAGGTGTAGAGATCATAGTTAAGCTGTAGGCTGGTGTCCCATGAGGTCGATTCGTCGGCAATGCTGCGGCGGAACGATTGAGGGCTTAAGAATCGGGCGGCGGCTTCACTTCCAAATTGGGTAATCACATCGGCTTGAGCAGCTTTGATGCCTATTGTCCCACTGGCGGAAAGCGATCGGTTCAGGTTGCTTTGCAAGTCTAGGGTTGGGTAGAGGCTAGCTTGGGATTCTCGGACAGCGGCTTGCTGTTGTTGGACTTGTAGACGGCTGATGGCAAGGTCTCGGTTGTTGCGTTCGGCCAACTCAATTGTTTCTTGGAGAGTCAATGACCGCACACCTTGTAACTTAACTTCTTCAGGTTTGGTCGGGAACAGGAGTGGATTCGCTGGAGTGGTGAGGAAATCTGGGGCGGGCGACGGTGTAACTTGTGGAGCTGAATCCACTACGGGGAATGATTTCTGACCTGGAATCACAGTGTCCTTACTAACCGATTCATTACCTAAATCTGTCGGCAAGGGTTTCGCTGGCGCAACGATCGGGGCGCTTAGGAGAGGAGAGGAGGGAACCGTTGTTGAGTTCGGTTCTAGCTGGGCGATTGGATTGAGTTCGGGAGACGATTTGATGGTGTTGCCGGGAGTCCCTTGAGCAATGGTCAAAGACCTGCCAAAGGCGATCGGACTGTAGCCAAGGGTCAACAAGAACCCGATGCTGACCAAAATAGAGTGATGAACAGTCTTCATACGTTAACTTCCAATTCGCCCACAAAAAATAATTTTGAAACTCAACCTACAGCCTGTCAGTTTTTTTATAAAAAAACATGTAACTAAGGAAACAAATTACTAAATTTTGTTTAGTTTCGCCCTGAATAGAATAACGCTTCGAGACGAACATTGACAAAATTTTAGCGGATGAAATTTCTAAAACGAGGTGAAGACACCGTTCTATGGATTTAGTAATCGTATAAAATACGTCAAAACTTAAACTCAACATCAGTCATCCCATTCAAAGCTGGGTTCAGCCGATCGCCGCCATCCCTCGATCGTAGAGCTGCTGGGCGTAATCGGTCCAAGCCCCTTGGCCCCAATAGCGGAAGCAACTGGTTTCGAGCAGCATGACATAGAGCAAGGCTTCTGAGTAATTGGATTGGTCTAGATCTCCATTTGGAAACCGTTCATGGAACTTCGCGCTGAGTTCGTTCATGGGTTCCAGAACATTTTCGTAGCCCCGCACCCAACTGAGATCGTTAGTCCAAGACGCGCCTTCCATCGAAAATTGCGAATCCTCTGTCTTAATATCCCGAATCGCAGCGGCCACAGATTCCGGTGTTGCTGTCGTCACGCGTTCCCAGATCCGATGTTGCTGCACGGCTTGAATCTTAGGATAATCCTCAAATTTTACGCCCGCTGCCTCAATAAGTTCTAGATATTCCGTGCCATTAAATCCAGCGACATCTGCAATCACGGCAACCTTGTCCCAAGTTGGCCCGAAATCTCGTGGAAATTCATTCATCATCACGCCGCCATTTTCTCCGTCAGCAATCTGACTAACCAATGACGGAATGGAGTGAGTTCCGATCGTAATTCGTCCCAGATTTTTTGCCTCATGAAATGGCTGCATCTGGGCCACAAGCTTAGTGTCCGAGCCTTGGGTTTTGATTAATGCCGTTAGTGAGACCGTTTCGCCTTTGCTATTTCGGGCTGTTAATTGAGTGGGTCCGTACTTCTGAGTTTGAGTCAACGGCGAACCATCGAGATTTTCCACGGAATGTTCTTGCACTAATAGCCAACGATAGCCGCAATCTTTCAGCGCTTTGAGATATTCATACAAAGTATCGGGATGATTTGGGAGATGCATTTCGGGCGGCGAGAATCCCTTAACTCGACCTAGTGCTTCTAATCCAAAAATATCTGCAAAGTGATGTTGCCAAGCGCGAATTTGTAATTTCAAATCAGGAATCGGGGTAGACGTGGCCACCGCATGACTCCACATTGTGCCGAGCCATTCGACGTGGGGTTGATAGCGCGGGTTGCAGGCTAAAACTTTCAATTTATTTAAAATGTCATCGCGGCCCATTTGCTGAAGTCCCCAAAGCAAATTTCCAGAATAGTCGAGCATAATGCGTGGATTTAGACCGCGATCGACCAATTCTGGAATAAAGTCGCCCATCCGCTCATAACACCAAGCAAATACACCTGCATTATGATTATCGCCCTCGCCAGAATGCTCAAACATATGCTGGAGATTGCTAATTAATTCACCATTTTTACCAGCCGGAATAGTCGGTTGATGCATATGCAATGCACAAGCAAAACCCGATCGTATTTGAGATAAATCAATGTTGCTGTGATTTAAGCTGTGATTTAAAAAGACAGTACTTTGAGCCTGACAAACATTCTGGAATTCGGCTTCGCGTCCATGGAGTGTGGGAATTCGCAGTGGAGAGATCGTCGTCATATTGAAAAACCAATTTATTTAAGATCCTAGGGCAGAACTGATCAACTAAAAAACTAAAAAGTCATAGAGATTTAAGGAATTTATCGGGTGTCCTATGGCAGTGGAGACCTTGATGTGAGTATTTTGATTATATAAATGCTGTATGGATGTCGATCGGGAACTATTCAACCTAGTCGATCGTCTTGGGAAGTATTGTAAACAATTAATACCCAGTAAAAGCTTCCATGAAACTAATTCCAATTGTCACGATCGTCGCAACAGTTATCGGTATCACAGCCAGTTCGATCGCCCCAGTTAATGCGCAATGGTGGCGTAGAACACCCCGTCCAGCCCCCGCGCAAACGCAACAACCTGTTCAATCCGCACAGAATGGTAACGTTCAGCAACAAATTCTGACCCTTGTGAATGTAGAACGGAGAAAGGTAAATCTTCAGCCCTTAACACTGAATAGTCAATTGGGCCAAGCCGCTCAAAACCATACTAATGATATGGTGAGCAAAAGCTATTTCAGCCATACTTCACCCAGTGGCGGAACGATGACATCTCGTGTGAATGCTACCAGATATGCCTATTCTACGATCGGTGAGAACATCGCAGCCGGGAGCCGTACAGCAAATGCGACCATGACCCAATGGATGAATAGTCCTGGCCATCGCGCTAATATTCTGAACCCTAAATTTCGTGAATTAGGAGTGGGATATGCCCCATCTAATGATCAATATCGATATTACTGGACACAAGTGTTTGGTTCGGCACGGTAATTGATTGTTGAATTGAATCAATCAAAAAGCCTCCCTACAAATACTAGGTTTGCCCCATCAACTAGTAACGGCGAGTTTCGAGTCGTCCATGCCCCTTGTCCTGGGTTTCATAGAACTGATGGTCGATTTCATGAAACCGCTTAGCAAAAGCCGCATCAAAGAGTTGCACGACATCATGATGGGGATCGCCCTGATTCCCTTTCAGCGAGAAAACATAGTTTCCCCGACTTCCAAGATTACGTTCTCGTTAAGCAAACCCAAATCTCTGTCGAATAGTTCTGACTCAACCGCTCAGGACTACGCTGCCAAAGCTTGAAGAAAGAACTTACGATATAAATCACAACTGGGAATCAACTGCTGATTTTCTACCGACACCAATCCTTGACTCTGAAGCTTAAAGGCGATCAACGGCTCCACATACTTGATGA
>JAJAYH010000126.1 GCA_026786325.1 Alkalinema sp. CAN_BIN05
TCTTTAGTTTGACTATTACTTTTTTAGCGATCAAGCTTTTAAGTATCAATTCTTTGAAATACATCAAATCAATCAATTATATTTTGATGCTAGGAAATAACTGAAGCTAAAGCAATCAGACCCACTACTAAAAACGCCCCGACGCTACCAATAACTAAATAGTTACGCTTTTGGTCTGCATCGATCGGCTCTGCCTGATACATTTTGGGTTCACGAGCGAAATTATTCAAACGCCCATCATCGTCTTTTGTATATTGCTGCATAAAAACACTCCCCAAAGAACAGTACACATTAGTGTGAACGCGAGAACAATAGGATTTGTCAGCTCGCCTCACAACTTCAAGTTACTGTAACAATGCCGGTCTACCAATGAGATCCAATTGTTGTAAATCGCAATAAGCACCTGCTAAATCGCAATAATTTGCAACATTCTGCACTAGCCGATCGTTCATCCGATCGTTCCTGTCGTTGGGGAGCTAGGAGAGGCGATCGCTCTAATGGGAATGCGTCCGGCTTGATAGGCCAGTCGTCCGGCTTGGGCCGCGAGATTCATCGCTCTGGCCATCAGTGCAGGGTTTTGGGCTTGGGCAATAGCCGTATTAATCAACAGCGCATCAGCTCCAAGTTCCATGGCTTGGGCCGCTTCACTAGGGGTTCCAATTCCCGCATCAACCACAACCGGAACCTTAGAGTTTTCAATAATGATTTGAATGTTTGATAAATTGCGAATGCCTTGACCAGAGCCAATTGGAGAACCGAGCGGCATAACCGTCGCACAGCCCACTTCTTCTAGACGCTTTGCGAGTAATGGGTCGGCATTGATGTAGGGCAAAACGACAAACCCTTCTTTGACCAATTTTTCAGCAGCTTCTAGGGTTCCGATCGGATCAGGAAGTAAATATTTACCCTCGGGAATCACTTCGAGCTTGACAAAGTTATTATCTTCTTGACCGACAAGTTTTGCTAATTCACGCCCCAAACGCGCCACCCGAATGGCCTCTTCCGCCGTCTGACACCCAGCAGTGTTCGGCAGCATCCAAACTTTGGTCCAATCAATCGCATCAGCCAGCCCTTCATGACCGGGCGCATTGGTCTGGACCCGACGGACGGCAACTGTAATAATGTCACACTCACTCGCCGCGATCGCTGCCCGCATTTCTTCAAAATTACGATATTTCCCGCTTCCGGTCATTAGCCGCGATCGAAAACTTCGCCCAGCAATAATGAGACGATCGTCAGCGCAATCACCTGTAAAGTCGGTCATCATTGTGTTCTGGGATTGCATCTGCATAAATTCTGGAACTATTTGGGTCGTTGAATTAATACTCAACGCACTGAACTAATTGGCTAGATCAAATTAGCTATTCTTCTTCCCAGCTTTCAACGGCCAAGAGATAGCTAACAGGATCCTGCATCGAAAATTCAAAGGAAATCAATTCCTGTTTCCAATACGCCCAATCATCGCCATAGAGAAGGGCAATTTTCCAGAGACTATCGGTCGATTTAATTAATTTCTTTTCGACCAGCGATCGGACTTGTCGCTGTATTTTTTCCATCGGATGAGCAACTTGTTGCAGCATACCTTGAGGGGGATGAAGGGTAGTTTGAGACAAATTAGAATCGCTTAGGCAAAGCTTTGAAGATCAATTTCAACTTATTATCATAGCCTATTTATTGAATTCTCTATGGAAAAGCTTCAAATTTTGTGTCACTAATTGCAAAGGTTCTACGTACAATGGATTCAGCAAAGCAAGTTTTTGTGTCTAAAACTCATTAATCTGAAATCAAATTCTATGAATATTTTTGGCAGAGTGTTTGGGGGATTCCTCGTATTGATTTCCCTGGGTTGGCTGGCGACGATCGCTGGTATCCGTCCTGGCAACAATAGTAATAACAGTAACAACAAAATCAATAGCGATCCCGCCGCAACTAATCTAGCTGCTCCGGCAAAGCTAACAACAGGAGCGTCTCCGGCGACCACCAGTAAAGCCCAGACTTCTAGCTTTAACGCTGGTAATACCGGAGCCACCAATACTGGAGTCGCCGGAACAATCAAGCCTGAGGTGGAAAAAAATCCTAGGGCCGCAACTACTCCCGGCAAATCTGACACAGTAAAAGCTCCATCTCAACCTACTGCACCTGCTGCCGCACCACCTGTTGCGGCGGGTTGGTAAGTTTTGGTACGATCGTAAGCAGTTCTTGGCTAAAGAGCTGCTTTTTTAGGCTTGTTGATTCAGTTCTGGGGATCGATGTGGTGATGGTATCGGAAGAGGTATTGATTGTGGGTGGCGGAGTAATGGGGCTATCGATCGCCTTAGCACTCAAGCAAAAAGGAATGACAGCACGGGTATTATGTCGCGATCCTCAGGAGGCCGCAAGCCTCGCTGCTGCTGGAATGTTAGCGCCACAAGCCGAGGGATTAAGTGCGGGATCGATGCGGGATTTGTGTATCCAAAGCCGTGATTTATATCCAAGTTGGGTGAAAGATTTAGAGGCGATCGGACAACAGAGTACTGGATATTGGGCCTCGGGGATTTTAGCTCCCTCATTGAATACGCCAGACTCAAGCCCGTTTAATCACGATCGTAATCAGTGGGCCGATATCTCAAAAATGCGCTCCATTCAACCGATGCTAAGCGACGAAGTTCAGGGCGGCTGGTGGTTTCCAGAGGATGCTCAAGTCGATAATCGCAAACTTTATCGAACCCTTCAAGCCGCCGCCAAGGTTCAAAATATTCCCATTCAAATCACGACGGTGACAGAATTTATTCATGCTGACGATCGGATTACTAGCCTGATGACGACGGACGGCGAACTGCAAGCACAACACTATGTCTTAGCCACGGGTGCTTGGTCCCAGGAGTTATTGCCCATCCCGGTTAAGCCGCGTAAGGGACAAATGTTGGCGGTGACGATGCCCATGGAGGACGGTTTACCTGTGAAAACAGTACTATTTGGCGAGGATATTTATTTGGTGCCGCGTCAGGATGGACGATTGGTGATTGGGGCGACCAGTGAAGATGTTGGATTTTTGCCGGGGAATACGCCTTCGGGAATTATGCAGCTTTTGCAGAGTGCGACGAGACTGGTTCCAGCGATCGCTCACTGGCCAATAGAAGAATTTTGGTACGGGTATCGCCCCGTTACGCCTGATGATTTGCCGATTTTGGGAGAAAGTCAATATCGAAACCTGACCTACGCTACAGGCCACGGACGGAATGGCATTTTGCTCACTCCTATTACGGGAAAATTAATTTCTGATTGGATTACGACTCAAACTAGCAATCCCTTACTGGCCGATTTCCATTGGTCTCGGTTAATGCCGTAGTAAGCGCAGGTGCAGCCATAAAAAGTATCTTGCCGATCGTACTTCAGACCCAATTTATCTAAAATCCGCAAAGATATACTGTTTTCTGGTTTAACGGCAGCAATGATCAGATCGAGTCCTAACGTATCAAAGCCGTAGGTCAGCCATGCAGTTGTAGCCTCAGTGCCGTAACCCTGGTTCCAACAATCATGAGCAATAGTGTAGCCCAGCGCTGTTTCTTCGGTCTTAGGCAAGTACGCCAACCCACATTGCCCAATTAATCTGTTATCGACAAGCCTAATAATTCCCCACAGACTAAAGCCATGCTCAGCTTGATGATCCTGTTGACTGTAAAGATAACTAGCCGTCATGGATGGAGTTTTAGGTCGCCCGGTGGCAGTGTGCTGCATGACTAAAGGATCGCCCAAAATCACACACAAATCTATCAGATCATCATCCATCAATGGACGCATCCGCAGACGTGGAGTTTCAAGAGTTGTCTCTAAAAGAGTTGGTTCAAAGTCAGGTGCGATCATCAGGCGCAACTTTAACGGAACTGGTCAAGATTGGGACGAACTTTCGCTCGGATGGCGATCGCTGTAATATTGTCATGACCGTTCACCTCATTTGCCAAGTCCACCAACTGCCGAACCCCTTGATCCAGGCTCATTTGTGAACTCATCATTGGATCCAAATGGGTCTGCCAATGCGTCTCCAACAGGTCATTATCCGTCAAGCCATCAGAGGCTAGTAATAGCAGCGTATCTTCTGCCAACTCAATAAACTGAACATCGGGTTCTACATAGCTCTCATCCCGTGGCCCCAGCGCCTGGGTAAGCTGATAGGCATCCATACGCGAATAGGCGACTTCTGGGTCCACGCCACGCTGAATTTCTCGTTGCCCCACTTCATGGTCGATGGTGACTTGCTCTAGGCCACGTTTTCGGGTGTAGCGATAGACACGACTGTCGCCCACATGGGCCACCGCAACGGATGTTCCACACAAAATCACAATGACTAATGTCGTGCCCATCCGACCATTCCCCATGCTCGAATCGTTTTGATTGCGATCGTAAATGGCTTGGTTTGCGAGGTGAATTCCTTTACGGATGATGGTGCTTGGAGGCAGTTGGCTTGATAATGTGTTCCAGCCTGGACCTGATTGAGCCGATTCCTGGGTGGCCCAATACTCTTGGAAAAAGCTCTGTAACGTCTCGACGGCCAGTTGACTTGCGACTTCACCGCCCGCATGTCCGCCCATTCCATCACACAGAATGTAGACCCCGCGCCCTTGCACTACGCGCCCCGTTGGACGTTCTGCCTTGGTCATTTGAGTGGAAAGACTGAAAAAATCTTCATTATGCTCTCGCTGCTGGCCCACATCCGTCCGAGCAGATTCCTCAAGGCTAGAGAGCTGCATGGGTAGAACGATCGTCGGCATGTCATCGTGCTGTGGACTGTCTATTAAAACCTTCAATGGCTGAGTAACACTCTCGTCCAACTTGCCTATATCTAAATCACTCAGATCCGGGTCGATATTCTCAAATTCGTCGGGGGGGAGAGTCATGATTTAGAAGGATTCTTGAGTAGAGAGGATTGATTACGACATTAAAACGATGTTGATGGAGCGTTAGCCCGGTCTCAACAAACACTTTTGGAATTACTTCATAGCATATTCTAATATTCTGACTTTAAGATGTCCTAAATTATGAGAGAGGATAGCAGTCTTTACAGATCCAGTAATATTTCAACGCCAGTATAATTCTATTTGGAGTTATCCCTACTGACACAATGAAGTTGGAATCATGAAGTTACGATCGGAAATCTGCCTTCTTAATCTGCCTTCTTAGAGTTGTGTCGTCTGACGTGCCCCACGCGTTACAATAACGAGCGTCAGACACTCCAGAATAAAACAGCAAACTACTATGACGGCTGCGACTCCCGCTAGAACTGCTATTGCTAGGCAATATGAAGCCGTGATTGGCCTCGAAACCCACTGCCAACTCAGCACCAACACCAAAATTTTCTCCGACAGTTCAACGGTCTTCGGGGCGCAGCCGAATACTCACATCGATCCCATTTGCATGGGGTTGCCTGGAGTGCTACCAGTTCTCAACGAAAAAGTCCTAGAATATGCCGTTAAAGCTGGACTAGCGTTGAACTGCACGATCGCGCCTTACAGTAAATTCGATCGGAAACAGTACTTCTATCCTGATTTGCCTAAAAACTATCAGATTTCGCAATTTGACTTGCCGATCGCCGAGCATGGTTGGGTCGAGATTGAAATGTACGATAAAAAATCTGGTACGTCCAGCCGTAAAAAAATCGGTGTTACCCGTCTTCACATGGAAGAAGACGCGGGTAAACTCGTCCATGGGGGCAGCGATCAGCTTGCAGGATCCACCTATTCTCTAGTGGACTACAACCGCGCCGGAGTCCCGTTGATTGAGATTGTCTCTGAACCGGACATTCGTACAGGTCAAGAAGCCGCAGAATATGCCCAAGAAATTCGTCGAATCGTTCGTTATTTGGGCGTGTGCGACGGAAATATGCAAGAGGGTTCCTTGCGGTGTGATGTGAATATTTCAGTCCGAAAGGTCGGCACCGAGCGCTTTGGGACCAAGGTTGAAATCAAGAATATGAATTCGTTCAATGCGATTCAGCGGGCGATCGAGTACGAAATTGAACGGCAGATCACCGAAATTGAAGCGGGCGGAACAATCATTCAAGAAACGCGGCTGTGGGATGAGGGCGCGCAGTTGACCCGATCGATGCGGATTAAAGAAGGGGCCAGCGATTATCGTTATTTTCCAGAGCCAGATTTAGGACCGATCGAAGTTTCCGATGCCCGTCGTGATGGCTGGAAAAGTGAATTGCCCGAATTGCCCATTCTCAAACGTCATCGATATCAAGATGATTTAGGCTTATCGCCTTATGACACCAATTTATTAACCGACGATCGAGCTATTGCCGAATATTTTGAAGCCACGATCGCCTCGGGTGCGCCCGCAAAACAATCATCCAACTGGATTATGGGCGACATTAGTGCCTATCTAAATGCAAATAATGGCATGACGATCGTAGACTTAAAAATTAAACCGATGGAGCTAGCTGAACTCGTTAACCTGATTGAAGGCGGGACCATTAGTAATAAAATTGGCAAGGATTTGCTGCCGGAGCTGCTAGAAAATGGTGGATCTCCTAAGGCGATCGTAGCCAAGAAAGGGTTGCTACAAATTTCAGATCCAGCGGTGATTTCGGCTGCGATCGATGAAGTGATTGTGGCGTTCCCGAATGAACTTGAACAATATAAGAGCGGTAAAACCAAAATGCTCGGGTTCTTTGTGGGCCAAGTGCTGAAAAAAACGGGCGGGAAAGCCGATCCTAAATTAACCAATCAATTGGTTGCGGAAAAGCTGAATGCTTAAGAGATCCCCCTAAATCCCCCTTGATAAGGGGGACTAAGAGTGGAATTCTAGGTCTTCTTTTTTTGTTTTATTTAGCAACGTTTTTAATTGACGTATGTTCAACATCTACAAAACCCTAAACTCCGGTCCCCCCTTATCAAGGGGGCTAGGGGGATCGAGTCTCGAAGACATGCGACAATTGAATCACATTCAAACAATAGATTCCGTTCAACCGACCAATCCAACCCTAATTTAAGACAAGAGAAAATCCTGTGGTAATGACTCCTGATGCTCCAACTCAACTGCGCCGCCGTGCAGTCTTTCCATTCACGGCCATTGTCGGTCAGGAGGAAATGAAACTTGCGCTCATCCTCAATATCATTGACCCCAAAATCGGTGGTGTGATGATTATGGGCGATCGGGGTACGGGCAAATCGACGACTATTCGTGCGTTGGCCGACTTGCTGCCTGAGATTGATGTTGTGGCGGATGACCCGTTTAATAGCCACCCGACAGACCCTGAAATCATGGGTGATGAGGTGCGGGCATTTATTGAACAGGGAAATACGGTTACGATCGCCAAGAAGAAAGTTCAAATGGTGGACTTGCCCTTGGGTGCGACTGAAGATCGGGTTTGCGGCACCATTGATATTGAAAAAGCGCTTTCTGAAGGGATTAAAGCATTTGAACCTGGATTGTTAGCAAAAGCAAATCGTGGCATTTTGTATGTTGATGAAGTTAATCTTCTAGACGATCACTTAGTGGATGTATTACTCGATTCTGCGGCATCTGGCTGGAACACCGTGGAGCGTGAAGGTATTTCGATTCGTCACCCAGCGCGGTTTGTATTGGTTGGGTCGGGGAATCCAGAAGAAGGTGAACTGCGGCCCCAATTGCTCGATCGGTTTGGAATGCACGCTGAAATTCGTACGGTGAAAGATCCCGAATTGCGCGTTCAAATTGTCGAACAACGGACTGAATTTGATGCCAATTCTGCGACATTTTTGGTTGAATTCCAACCTCAGCAAGATAATTTACAAGAAAAAATTGTCCAAGCGCAAGAGCGTCTGAAGGGCATTAAAATTGATCATGATTTGCGCGTCAAAATCTCCCAAGTCTGTTCTGAATTGGACGTGGACGGATTGCGCGGCGATATTGTGACCAACCGTGCAGCAAAGGCACTTGCAGCCTACGAAAATCGGACTGAAGTGACGGTGAACGATATTCGTCGCATTGTTACATTGTGTCTACGTCATCGTTTGCGTAAAGACCCAATGTCTTCGATCGATACAGGAAGTAAAGTCGGTAAAGTATTTGATGAAGTCTTCGGAATTGAAGAATAAGCGATACTAGACATATTTAGGAGAGTGTTTGAGAAGTCGAAGGTTGTGACTATTCAGACCCGATCCCCCTAGTCCACTTGAAAAGGGGGAATTAGAATTCAATTCAAAGTTTCTTTAAAAAGCAGGGACTAGGATTAAACTCAAAGTCCCCCTTTTTAAGGGGATTTAGGGGGATCGGGTCTTTTGATATCAACGCAAGGATTTTAAACGTCCTCTAAGCCCGATTTTCTTGAGGAATGAATGTTATTTTCGTCCTTAGATAAGTCGGGCTTTTTGTTTCCCATTTATTGGAGCATTCAATGCTACAAGATGTCTTAAGAGATTCCCTAAGCTGGGTTCAAGGCTTGGGACCGATCGCACCGATCGCCTTCATTTTGATTTATAACTTAGCAACCGTTTTGTTTGTGCCGGGATTGATTTTGACCTTGGGCGGGGGCGTTTTGTTTGGCTTGGGATTTGGGACGTTGTATGTATTTATCGCGGCAACCTTAGGGGCAACGATCGCATTTTTGATTGGCCGAAATTTTGCCCGAAGCTGGGTGACAGAGAAGATGGTGGGCTATCCAAAGTTTGAGGCGATCGATGCGGCAGTGGCGAAAAATGGCTTCAAAATTGTATTGCTGACCCGTCTTTCACCATTGTTTCCCTTTAATGTATTGAACTATGCCTTTGGAATTACGCAGGTTTCGCTCAAGGATTATGTACTCGGTTCGATCGGTATGGTTCCGGGGACGGTTTTGTATGTTTACCTTGGGTCATTGATTGGCAATATTGCGTTGATTGGGACGAAAAATACCCTTGTAAATCCTGAAGCAGAACGATTGCAGTGGATCGCCAAAATTATTGGTTTTATTGTTACGATCGGCGTGACTATCTACATCGCACGCATTGCCCAAAAAGCACTTGACCAAACTATTGAGGAATAACACTATGAACACTATAGATATGAATCCTATAGATAAATACGATCGGCAATTGCTGGACCACGTTCATCCGAATGATTGGATCAATCCCACGCCTCAATCTGAGTATGATCTAGTTGTCATTGGAGCGGGGACGGCTGGTTTGGTTGTTGCCGCAGGTAGTGCGGGACTTGGGATTGGATTGAAGATTGCATTGATTGAAAAACAATCTATGGGTGGTGATTGTTTGAATGTGGGTTGTGTACCGTCCAAGTGTTTGATCCGATCGTCTCGGGTTGTGGGTGAAATTCAGAACGCA
>JAJAYH010000127.1 GCA_026786325.1 Alkalinema sp. CAN_BIN05
CGACTGTCCCAAGGGGTAAAGCAAGAATACAGCCACAAATACGGCGATCGGACCCGTGAAGGCGATCGCGTTGTAAGGACGGATTCCGACTAGACGAGCGATTTCAAGCTGACGCAAGCAGAAGCCAATTAGACCGAACGCACCGTGAAGCGCGACGAAAGTCCAAAGACCACCAACTTGACACCAACGGGTAAAATTACCTTGCGCTTCTGGACCCCAGAGCAACAACAGGGAGTGGCCCATGCTGTCGGCGGGTGTCGAGATAGCCGAAGTTAGGAAGTTACAGCCTTCCAAATAAGATGATGCCAATCCGTGGGTATACCAGGATGTGACAAAGGTGGTGCCCGTGAACCAGCCGCCCAGCGCTAAAAATGCGCAAGGAAATAGCAAGATTCCTGACCAGCCCACAAACACAAAGCGATCGCGTTTTAGCCAATCGTCGAGTACGTCAAATACGCCCCGCTCTGGCGCACGCCCCATTGCAATGGTCATGTACAAATCTCCGCTAGTACAAAAGAGGATGAATTTCTAGAGTGAACGCGAATTTCGTATTCACATCATAAGGGAAATCAGTTTTTTTACAAACCGATACATGAATTCTCAGATAAGAAATTTTCAAGAGATTGAAAGATGAGTATTTGTGCTTACTGCTAGTTGACTGTTAAGTTTTAGAAACAAATGGGCGCGATCGTTGGCTTTTCCTTGCCTTACGAAGCAGAGCGACTCCTCTCCCGGATACAATCAATAGTGATTAGACTATCCATCTGGATTAGATTTCAAGCTTGACTAGAGCTTCCCCCAATCCAAAAACGAACGGTAACGTATTTAGGTATCTCTGCACTATGACCAGCACACCCGCAAAGAAAAAAGAAGATCAGATTTTTCGTCAAGACATTCTGGGTTCGCGTCGATTTAGTAATTATTTTTGGGCCGTGGTGGTAACGATCGGCGGGACAGGGTTCTTCTTGGCCAGCTTATCGAGCTATACCGGAACTAATTTTCTTCCCTTTGCAAATCCGCTTGAGTTGATTTTTCTACCTCAAGGTTTAGCCATGGGACTTTATGGCACAGCGGGGATTTTACTGGCAACCTATCTTTGGCTGACGATTGTGTGGAATTTGGGCAGTGGATACAATGAGTTCGACAAAGCCATTAAAGAGGTGAAGATATTCCGCTGGGGATTCCCCGGAAAAAACCGGAATGTCCAGTTAATCTGCAAATTAGATGATGTGCAAGCCGTGAAGGTGACACTGAAAGAAGGAATAAACCCAAAGCGGGCGATTTATTTGCGAGTCAAAGGAATGCGTGATATTCCACTTACTCGGGTTGGTCAACCGATTTCACTTGCGTCTTTAGAAACCCAAGCTGCTGAATTGGTGCGTTTTTTGGGTGTACCGCTCGAAGGTCTCTAGACGAGTTGGTCGCGAATCCGATCGCTTCGATCTGGCATCGAGCGTTATTCAATGATTGTTTAACGATCGTATTCCCTACGTAAAATATGGTTTTCATCTGAGGTATTTTTTTGATGTATCAGCAATTTTGGTTTCAACGACTTCGGGCCTGGTCAGTGGCTGTGGCTTTAGGTTGTGTTCTATTAACGACAGGCTGCAATCAGACTACAACACCGGAGGCGATCGTAGGCTCTCCCAGTCCCTCGCCATCCGCGATCGTAACCACGAGTCCGACTAGCCAGAGCGACTCCAAGGAACCCGTTCAATTTCCGGAATTAGCCCGTTTAGAGGGTAAGGCTACCGTCGTGATGGTGGTAAAAGGGTCGCCAATTATACTGGAAATTGATGGTACGAATGCTCCAATTACGGCAGGAAATTTTGTAGATTTAGTCGATAAAAAAGTCTACGATGGCTTGATTTTCCACCGAGTTGTGCGTCAACCGCAGCCATTTGTCGTGCAAGGCGGCGATCCTCAAGGGAAAAACCCGAATGTGAAACCCGAAAGTTTGGGCACGGGTGGCTACATCGATCCAACGACTAAGGCAGCACGAAATATTCCCTTGGAAATCAAGAATTCCAACGGCAAGCTGATTTATGGCCAGACCTTTGAAATGGCGAAGGTCTCTGGTGCGCCAAAGTTACGCCATACCCGTGGGGCACTTGCTATGGCCCGATCGGCTTATCCCGATTCTGCATCTTCACAGTTTTATGTGGCGCTTGCTGATTTGGCGTTTTTGGATGGTAGCTATGCGGTGTTTGGCAACGTGACCAAAGGAATGGAGGCCGTCGATACGATTCAGCAGGGCGATCGTATCGATTCGGCGATCGTGACTCAAGGCATCGAGAATCTGAAAAACCGCCGTTAGGGTAGATTAATGAGCGTCGTTGTTACGGGAATCAGTTGTCAGACGGCGCTAGGCGATTTAGATGAAACGTGGCGACGACTCTTGCTCGGACAGTCGGGCATTAAAAATCATCAACCCTTTCCATCATTCCCTGTTTCGCCATTGGCCATGATTCACCATCAGCCTATGGCGTTATCGGATTTAGTGATTCCGCTGGTCAAAGCCGCTTGCATGGATGCCCAATTAACGCTGCCCTTAAGAGACTGTGTCGTAATAGTTGGATCTAGTCGAGGAAATCAAGCACGCTTAGAGCAAGTCCTTTCTAAGTCAGTTGCAATCAATTGGTTAGATCTACTGCCTAATTATGCGGCGATCGCAGCAGCACGGTATATCGGCACAACAAGTGAAGTTCATAGTCCGATGGCGGCCTGTGCAACCGGACTTATGGCAATCAATCAAGGCTTCCAACTATTACAGGCCAATTTATGCGATCGGGTGATGGTCGGAGCAGTCGATGCACCTATCACACCATTGGCCTTGGCAGGATTTAGACGAATAGGAGCTTTGGCAAAAACGGGCTGTTATCCCTTCGATCAGCGACGAGAAGGATTTGTATTAGGCGAAGGCGGTGCGGTGCTGGTACTGGAACGATCGGACCAAGCATCGGCAAGAGGCGTAAAGATTTATGGTGAGATTTTGGGTGCAAGTTCCACAGGAGACGCATTTCATTTGAGTGCGCCGGAACCAACGGGAAAAATGGCCGGGGTCGCAATTCAAGACTGTCTAGTTCAAAGTCAGCGGGATGCTTCGGATGTAAATTATGTTCATGCCCATGGGACCGCGACTCAATTGAATGATGCTCGCGAGGCTCAATTAATTAGGACTTTTTTCCCGATGGCTGCGGTGAGTTCGAGCAAAGGCGCTATTGGTCATACGCTAGGAGCCTCCGGTGCGATCGGCATTGCCCTATGTCTAAAAGCATTACAAACCCAAACACTACCCCCATCGGTCGGACTTCGAGATCCCGATTATCCGCAGATTGATTGGGTGCGATCGGCACGGCATCAGAAAATTGAAACCGCACTTTGTTTAAGCTTTGGGTTTGGCGGACAGAATGCAGCGATCGCGTTAGGGCGAGTCTAGGCTTGCTTAGCGACTTATCGGGGCAACTTATTTGGGCAACTTACTGAGCAACGGATCCCAACATCCCAAGCACAACTAAAATCATACGGACAATTTTAAGAGAAAAGCGGGAGAAAGAAATTCGCATACGATACTCCTGATGAATGTGATAAGTAATCGGTATATCTCCCGATAGGTTTACCGTAACGTATTTCTTATTTTCCATACTCCTTATGACAAGAGTAGACTCAAAAGTTAATAGTGACTCTAACAATTGAACTATTTCGTTCAAGAAGTGTTGCTTAAAGCATAAATCAATGAACAGCTCTAAGGTCGAGCTAATTTATTTTTCGCTCGACCACGCGAGTCAGACTAATCCATTCACCTTTGGCATCGTAACTACGAATGATGCGTTGACGGATGTTGGGTTCTGGTATCCAGCCGCATTCCATGAAAAAGGGAATCCCTTTCGGAATTTCCATCGGGAAACTAGCGGAAGCTTTGTCCGGCAACATAAGAACTTGGGTCTTCAATGCAGATTGATCGAAAAATAGACTGTTTCCCTCAATCCTGCCCTGCGATCGAATGACCCGATCGCCAAATTGTAAGGCTTGGTCTAATGTGCAAGCATCCGATCGGCTCAGGGTTAATGTAGATGTAAATTGGGTTGGGGTGCGCCAGTCGGGATAGTAGGTCGTCGCAGTACCATTCCAAGTGCCGATCAAGTCGGAGATCTGAAGCCGATCGAGAATAGGCGCTTGGGATCCCGATCGGACTTCGCGAATTAGAGTAATGAATTCAGGTTTGCTTTCGGGTGTAAAAAGCTGGACTAGACGTAGACGGCGATCGGCCCAAACATGTCCAAACTCGCCACCAAATTGTGCAAACGGTGCAAATTGCATTGATCCTTGCGAAAAGGCTCCACAATCACAGAATAAAAGTCCTTGGCTAAGGCTAGCGTATTCTTGAACTAATGGATTTGGATGTTGGGGCGATCGGCGAGTGAGTGTGAGTTTTGCGCGATGATTACCGAGATCTTCAAGTTTTAAATTGGATGGAATATTACTGATTTCGGTGCCATTCAGATCAAATTTGGTAAATGAGCCATCCCATTCACCTACATTTTTGAGCATGTTATCCCAGGGGGTAGACTCGATCGGAGTTGTAAATTCATCATTCATCATTCAAAATTCTCCATTCACAATTCTCAATTCCGTTAGGATAGAGTCTGAGTGACCCAAAATCATCATTCCCGATGTTTTATTTTTGTAATGACTTTGAGTAGCCCAGCATCCGAAAGTCGTCTGCTGGAGCATCTGCTTTAAGCCATTCGATCGGAGTCTCTTCTGGTTTATCCGGATTGACCCATACAATTTCTTGAAGTTTTGGAATAGTCTTAGCGGCTTGGGTAAAGTATTTACGAGCTGTGTTTTCATCCAAAGAGACAATGCGCCGATCGGTTTCTAATGCGGCTTGTAAAAGACAAATATCTTTCATCATCTCATGGTGTTGTTTGTCGCCTACTGCCATCATAAGAATACTCTCTTGAAGAGTTATATCGCGAAATTTACTAACAATGACTTTATTTGAACGAGTCATTTGTAAACGCCATTTTCGAGTAAATGTAGTTTCATGCTCTTTCCATTCAGCTAGAATCTCTTTGTTCATCACAATACTGTGCCCACATTCTTCTACAGCCATCAAAAAATTGTGACAGCACTCAGATTTTGGTGGAGACTTTGTTTGTTTATGACCAGATGCTGCGGCTACCGATGTATCAACTACTAATTTAGCCATGGGAATGATTTTCAGAATGCCATAATTTTACTTCAGCCGCCGTGAGGTAGCGATTTTCTAGACCTAAGGCTGTCACACCAAAATCCTGCGGCCAATCACCAAAGGCTCCTGCTTCATCAAGTTCTGCGGTGGTGACTTTGGAAGATCCGTCAGGGTTTCGAGTGAACCAATGCAATTTGACCAAATGTGGATCGAGTTTATCCTCAGCAACCAATGTTTGAACTCCTAATAGAAACAAGTCACTGTGAGTTTCAACCACAATGCGAACTCCACGACTAGCGGCTTCAGCAAAGATTTCGGCAAGGACAATCTGGGCGCGGGGATGAAGATGAATTTCGGGTTGTTCGATGTACACCATTTGTCCGGGTTGCGCAACAAGCAATGCAACCACTACGGGCAATACTTGAGAGACCCC
>JAJAYH010000128.1 GCA_026786325.1 Alkalinema sp. CAN_BIN05
CTCGGCTGGCTCCAACTCAACACCAACCCAAAAGCTGCAACAGAAGCATTCCGCCAAGCCGCCCAACTGGTCCCGGCCAAACGCGGAGTTTTCTATGGATTAGGCATGAGTCTGTTGTTTCAGGCTCGGATGGATGTCGCGATCGAAGCCCTTGCGTTAGAAGTTGCCCGAGATCCAATTTTTCTGACTAGTCCTTGGTGGGCCACTCCCCAGCGTAAAGACCTCTTCCAACAGGTGACAAGGCGTACTGAAAGCCTATACACCGAACTGATTAACCAAGCAGCCAATGCGTCTCTCGTCACTAGCCTGCGAGGCTCTCGTGCCACGTTACGTTGGTGGACGGGAGATTTTAAAGGCGCACAGGAGGATGCGATCGCCAGTGAATTTCATGCGCTCAATGCGGTTCTTGTGCTCCAAGCCAACCAACGGATTGACCTAACCGCTCTTGCTAAAAAACCAAATGTTTCTCCCAGCACAATCGCAACCCTGACTGCATGGCTCACCCCCGACCAGCGCATTAATCAACTTCAAACCGCTTGGAGACTGGGAGCCAACCAGCCGCTCCCGCCGGAACTCTTGGACAAACTCCAATCCACCATGGCCCAATCCAAATCCTTCGACCAATGGCTGAAGCAAAATTCCCCTATGCGTGAACTGCGTCGTCAGCGATCGGGTTTTGGTGTTCTGAGTCGTCACATTGATGGCGTTATCCCAACGGACTTCCTGACAGTAGAGGAAAATCTCGCCATGACCTACCTAATTCGAGACATCACCTACGACTGGAAATACTACCCAGACCTAGAAAAAGCCATCCAAGTCCTACGGGAAAAAGTCCTCAGCGCTATTTGATTTAACCAAAATTTAAAACTCGTTTAAAAACTACTTGCCAAGAGTCCTATCGATTGTGTATGTTAAATAAGTTGGGAAACGCGCAAGGGTCGCTAGCTCAGCGGTAGAGCATTCGGCTTTTAACCGACTGGTCCTGAGTTCGAATCTCAGGCGACCCATAAAATACGTTATGTAAAAACCAAGCTTTCTAGTCGATAGCTTGGTTTTTATGTATTCTAATACCTGTTAGAAACTGAATTCGAGATAATTCGATAGGATAGGTAGAGTAAATAGGCGCGCAATATGACTTATACATCTTCAATCTCCACGGATGTGTTTTATCCGGAGGATGACGGAAAGCGGATGGCGGAAAATACCAAGCAATATTGTTGGATTGTGATTATTAAAGAGAATTTAGAGATTCTTTTGGCAAATAATCTAGATGCATTCATTGCGGGCGATTTGTTGTGGTACCCGATCGAGGGTGATAATGTCACTTGTGCGGCTCCGGATGTGATGGTGGTGTTGGGTCGGCCTAAGGGCGATCGGGGTTCTTATCAGCAATGGAAGGAACAAGACATTCCACCCAAAGTTGCTTTTGAAATCATGTCACCAAGCAATACTCAGCGTGAAATGCAGGAAAAACGCAGCTTCTATGAAACTCATGGTGTAGACGAGTTTTATATCTATGATCCCGATCGGTTCAGGGTATCGGGCTACATTCGGCAGGGTGTGGCATTATTGCCGATCGCGAACATGGAAGGCTGGGTAAGTCCGAGTCTTGAAATTCGATTTAGCAAAAATAATGGGGAGTTGGAGATTTATTATCCTGATGGACGGCGATTTTTGACTACATTAGAGTTGAACACAAGGGCGATCGCGGCTGAGGAAGAACTGGATCTGGTGACACAAGAACGCGATCTCGTAACGCAAGAACGCGATCGGCTCCTGGAACAGCTACGGGCAATGGGAATCAATCCAAACTAAAACCGAGATTTTTCGGTAAAATACGTACAGTTGAGTCGGTAAATCAGATGACTTATACATCTTCAATCTTCACGGATATGTTTTATCCAGAGGATGACGTAAAACGGATGGCGGAAAATACAAAGTCATATCGTTGGATTGCGATTATTAAAGAGAATCTAGAGATTCTTTTGGCAAATATAGAAGACTGGGTTAGTCCTCGATTCCACATCCGATTCTCACGAATCAATGGAGCATTAGAAATTTATCGTCCAAATGGTCGTCGTCTTCTAATTTTTGCTGAGCGTTACTAAGAATATGAATGAAATTTACAAGAGCGAAATCGGATGCTAGCCTAACTACAAATGCCAGGAATTGACTCTATTGTCACTTGGAATCAAATACGTTAAGGAGAAAGTAGATGGAACTAATATTAAGGCCATTTGTAAATTCATCCGATCGTTGATCAATAAGGTTAAGATTCTGAATAGTTCTAACCATTTCCAATTCAATGAAGCGTGATACAATTTTTTATCGAATTTTTCAACAATCACCCGTTCTTTTGTTTGATTTGATGCCGTTGTTACCAGAGAATTCTTTACGCTATACGTTTGAGTCGGTAGAAGTAAAAGAAGCTTCCTTTCGGATTGATGGAGTTCTGACACCGCCGGACCCAAGTGGAGATGTGTTTTTCACTGAAATTCAGATGCAGCCAGATCGACTACTCTATGAACGGGTATTTGCCGAGATTAGCAATTATGTTTATCGCCGAACTGAATTATTTGCGGACTGGCGATCGGTGGTCATTTATCCGAGCCGTAGTGTGGAGCAATCTACTACTAAAGTGCCTCCTGAACTCTTTAGTAGTGGGCGGATAGTCCCGGTTTACCTGGATGAATTGGGTGAGATTGAGCAACTGCCTATTGGGTTAGGATTGATGGTATTGACGACTTTGGAGGGTAATCGTGCCATTTCTGAGGCGAAGAGGTTGCTAGAGCGTTCTTCTCGATCGGTCGATACGAATGGCATAATAGAGATGATTTCGACGATTATGGTATACAAGTTCACTGAGTTAAGCCGCGAGGAGTTTGATGCGATGTTGGGATTTAAGACCGATTAATTGAAGCAGACCAGAGTGTATCGAGATGCTCGTCAAGAAGGACGCGATGAAGGACGCGATGAAGGACGCGATCAAGGACGCGATGAAGGACGTGATGAGGGACGACGGGAGATTGTGGTTATGTTGCTGAATTATAAATTTGGTGAGTTGTCGGTGGAAAATCAAGCCAAGGTTCAAGCACTGGATGTCGATCGTCTCCAATCCCTTAGTAAAGCTTTGCTAGGATTTAACAACCTGACGGATCTAGAGAATTGGTTTTAGGTGGTACGAATTGTAGCGATGAGATCTGGATTTATCGAAAATTTAAAGTTGGCTCCGATCGCACAAGATAAGAACGCGATCGGCTCCTAGAACAACTCAGGGCACTAGGAATTAATCCAGAGACTCCTTAATCCCGCGACAACCTCCTAGTGATCGGTCCATCACGATTCAAAATCTGGAATCTGTTGTATCATCAATTGAATCCCATTTGGATCCCTAAGACAAATTTTAGAGACAATCTTACCAATAACCTTATTGTCTAACTCTTGAGGTGATAGAAATTTTACTTTCAACCCAGCTAATTCTGGTGCTTCATTTTCCATCAGAAAATACATCATGCCACTACTGAGAAATGTATCAACATCCTCTACAGAAATTTCACCTGTCTCAACCACAAATTCATAGGAATCTAAGTTTTCTACATTTTGAACGATTTGTAAAAATTTAAGAATAGACTCTAAAATTACTTCTTCATCTTGTATCCAATCAATCAAAATTAAAATTTTCTGAATTAAGACATTATCCACTTCTCTCAAAGTTTTGACTTGATTGAAGAGGCATTTCTTGATCGTATCTCCCATATTCTGCCAAGTAAACTTCTTAGCCTGCTCACCACCTAAACGAATTAATTGAGTTCGCACATTAGGACTTTGAACTTCAAGGAGGGCATTCGTCATTCCGTTGGCATCATCATCACCAACGTATAAAACAGCATCTCCGCCGACTTCAGGTAAGGATGCATTTGCACAGGTAATAACAGGACAGTTACACTTCATCGCTTCAACGATCGGTAATCCAAAGCCTTCGTATTTTGATGGATAGACTAGTGCGATCGCTCCAGAATAAGCCGCCCGAAGTTGATCATCATTTAGGCTAAGGGCATGAAACATAACATCTGGAATCAGGCTACGCGCTTCTGCACTAAATGTTGGGGCAGAACCACCCGTACAGACCACATCAAAACCTTGACGGCTGACTAATTGATCTAAGCCATTTAAAAATAATTCTGCATTTTTGTAGCCCATACTTGGACCAATTAAAAGAAAATATGGCTTTCTAAGATTAAACCGTTCTCGAAAGGTCATCAATTCTAATTGGCTTGCAGGATAAAAGTATGGTGCAACTCCACAAAGTGCGGGTGTTATTGTAGAGCCACTTACTTGAGGATAGAACTTTTCTAAATCTCTAGCAGTATTTTCTGAAATTGTAATATATGAAGAGGCATGAGCGATCGCGGCTTGTTTACTTACCCACATTGGATGTCGGAGATCCCAATTAAGAACCTCTGGAATCATGTCATAGCCCATCATAACACTAGGTGTATTGATCGGAGTTGTATAGTAAGTCGAGATGAAGATATCTGCACGTTCTTCTTCACAAATTGCTTCAAGGAATAACCGATCGGAGTCAATATCTTGATAATTGAGAGCTTTAACAGAACGATAGTTAATTCCAGGGATACGCGGACATGTCCCGTCTCGATCGAGTACGAGAAGGTTATTTCTAAATTCTTCCTTTGACCAAACTTCTAAAAGAGACTTCCATAAACGGGCAATCCCTGTTTTGTACAATTGGAAAAAGACACCATCAATAATAATTTTGTACTCTAGAGTCAGTGAAGATTGTTCCAAATTGATTTGCTCGTCTTGATGAACAGAATCAATCGCTAAGCTAGATCGTTCCGAATGACCTTGTTGGCGTAACGAGAAAATCCGCTGTGCATCACGGCCAAGTAATGAGGGTCGAGCGATCGTGTTTGGATTTTTCAATATGGAAAACAAATTTTCTGGGAAACTTCTTCTCGTTAGTAAATGAGTAGAAGAACCATCAGAATAAAAATTGCATTCAAGTTGCTCAGCCAGATATCTCAGAGACTGTTGAGAATAGATAGAAATATGCTGTCCTTCATGGGGCGCATAGTACCACCACTCTCCGGGTTTCGGGGAATGAGAGGGCAATAGTTCTGTACTAAACAAGAAACTATCACTTAATTTTAAAATTTCTCGGATTTCTGCGATCGGGTCAACCAAATGTTCTACTAATTCAAATGATGTCACCAATTCATAGGGCTGATTAAAATCCCCTTCGATGCCTCTAGCAAAGATATTTTCACAAAATTTGTCGTGCCAATAGAAATCAAATCCAGCATCTCTCATTAATCTTACAAAAAGGCCGTATCCACCACCATAATCAAGGAATTGACCTTGCCAATTAAAATATTGGTTTATGATGGCTTTTGAAGCATGAGAAAGATTAAGATTTCGATAGACTAAGCCAACATCACTCTCTGTAATAGGGTTTTGATAGGCTTGCTCCAACCAATAGGGCGTTTCTGTCTGTACAAAAAAGCATTGTGGACATTGAAAATAATCCACTTCATGCTCATGCATAAGAATCGCACGGCCAAAGAGATTAGCTTCCGACAGACAAATTTTACATTTCATAAATTTAATTTCAATCTAGAGTCATGAAAATTGTATCAACATCATACGATCGTTAATTATTTCTGGCATATTATAGCCTGGAACACCTTTGAGGATTAACGATTACTCTCAACGTAGGTTTTCCACATCTGTTGGTAAGCATCTTCCATTTGGCGTGCAAACTTTTTGCCATCCCAAAGAGGTGATGTCTTTTTCGATTCGCGGAGCTTCCAACTGATTTCTTGGCGAAGTTTTGCATCGGTTCCGAGCTTGATTCCCCATTCAACGTATTCTTCTGCACTCCAAGCGATTCCTTCGGTGATGCCTGCGTTCATCATCATGGTGTAGCTGTTGCGGGCTGCAAACTGTTCTCCGACACGA
>JAJAYH010000129.1 GCA_026786325.1 Alkalinema sp. CAN_BIN05
CAACGCCGCCGCCAGCACCAGCACCTCCAATTCCAGCCGTTGCCCCACCCCCAAAATCGCCCGCCGCGTCGTCAACAGCACCCGAAACCGAATCCCACTCGGCAACAACGGCTTCAGCGCCCCATAATCCTGCACATTATCCACCACCACCAGCACCGCATCCAGTCCCGGCCAATTCTGCCAGCACCACCCCACCGCATCCTCCACCGACTCCGGCACCTCCAGCCCCAACCGACTCTCCGCAAAGCCAATCAACTGCGGCGCGATCGGACTAATCCCACTCAACCAAACAATGCCCCCAGTAAACCGCGATCGATTCTGCAACGCATACTGCAACGCCAACTCCGTCTTACCCACACCACCCATCCCGATCGTCGCCGCAATATTCACCTGCTGACTTTGACTCAGCAAATTATCAACAGCGATTAAATCATCTGCACGACCGACGAATGCGATCACATTACTGATAAGCAAATTATCTGGCGCGTTTAGCTTTGACGGTGCGCGATCCGACGACTCCAGTCAATTGGGTTTAGTACCGTAGTAGTTGTGATTAGTAATGGTGCCTTGCTGAACGGGGGCATCAATATTTTCATTATTAAATTGCTGTCCCGTCCCACCGAAAATCTGCTGAGCATTCTTAGCATTCACATCATCCATCTGGACGATCGTCTGATGAATCTGCTGTACGATCCGCTCCACCTCCGCCTTTAACTGCGGATTTTCCAACGCCTTGGCCAAATAACTTTTCAACGTTTCGATCGCCTGTGCATCATTCAGTTCCGCCTTATCCAACAACTGCTTCGTTTCTGGCTTCCCCTTAAAGCAACGATTCCAAAGCAACTTCCCCAACGCCTCGATCGGAGCCAATGCCTTCTCCACTACCTTCTCACCAAGCTTACTACTCACACCCTCATAAAACTTATCCAAAACAATTTTACTCAAAATAACGGAAATTGTGGTGGTAATCGGGTCCATAATCTTGCTCCTAAGAATTGCAATCGTCCTACTTCTAGTTATACCCGCCCCAAAGAGGATAATCTGTAAAACCTTCATAAATAATTCTAGCTAAATGACTCTAGCGTTGCGTTCCTCGATCGCAGACCTGCAATAAATGCAATACCATAGACATACCCCAATCCCTTGTCCACTTCCCCGATCGCCCATGCTGTACAAACTTCCGCTCGTCCTCTCTCCCCAACCCGAAGGCGGCTTTGTCGTAACCTCACCAATGGTTCCCGAACTGCTCACAGAAGGTGAAACGGTGGCAGAAGCACTGGATAATATTCGCGATGCCTTAGCAGCAGTGGTCGAACTCTACGAAGATCTGGGCAAAACTCTACCCCTTAATCTTCAAGTAACAGAAGGGACTTCTTCTGTCTGGCTCGAAACCTTAGTAGCAACGGCATGAAATATCGGGACGCGGCTCGAAAACTGGAACTGTTGGGCTGCCAATCACTCTCACGGAAAGGCGGAGGTTCTCATCGCAAATGGTTCAACCCAAAAACGCAACAAGCCACTGTTTTACCGGACTGGGGAAGCAAAGATCTCAAACTCGGCACTCTCCGCGCTGCTATTCGACAACTTGGCATTGATTGGGAAACCTTCAACAATCTTTAGATCACTCGAAATCGGTGGGATTTTGAGCGAGTGCCAGAATTACAGATAGAAGACTGGGCGATCGAACTATAAGATTTTCCTATGACTTTATCAGGACGATCGGAAACACTACCGATCGTCCTCTTTTTTAAATACATTCATAAACGGACGCATCAAAGGCGATTCTTTCAATTCATCTTCTAATTTAAAAGGCCGAACAACCCGATCGATCGCATCTTGAACAAACTCACGCACGAACTCATCTCGCCGATTCAATTGAAATTGCTGCTGAATCACCTGCGCCATCCCTCCATCGCCCCAATCTTGATCTTGGCGAAAATATTCAATAAAACTGCGGCCAGCAATTCGGGTTAAATACGCTGCACTAATTCCCTGAATGGCCCGACCAACCAGAAACCCCACCACACTCACCTGTAATACCGCCGCCACCAAGGAAATAACGCCTTTAACTATCCCCAAACTGACCAATGTTTTAGCCAGAGACATTGCCAATTCTCGGCCCCGATCGCTATTAATTTCACAGCCATACACTTTACCCAATTCCACCACCATTTGGGCATTCACCGCCGCCGTCGCCAACAAATCAACAACCGGAACCGGAGTCACCGCAATCACCCCCGCGCCAATCCATTGAAAACGATCGACAATCTTTTCGGCCTCTCGTCTGCGTTGGGTTTCCAGAATGCGCCGAGCTTCTTGGCCAAGACGTTGAGACTGTAGCAAAATATTATCAGCCAGCAAATCTTCCCCTTCCGATCGCAGCACCGCCGCCACCTGACGAATTAACGGCATAATGTCCGCATCAGGCTTTACCCGTTCTCCGGTTGCTAAAGTGACTTCGGCGGGATTCGCCGACACCATAATTACGTCAGTATTAGCAATCAGCCCACTGACCCGATCGCGTAATGTTTTTAAGATTAAAACTTGATCTGATTCAATATAAAGATCACATTTATTGAACACTAAAAGCGATCGTTTTCCAATTCTCGCTAGCATTTGTAATGGTTCAAATTCCGATTGTCTTAAGTCATTATCTACAATAAACAAAAGTAAGTCTGCATCAGTCGCTAATTTTTTCGCTAGCGTTTCCCTTGTCGTTCCAGCAACCCCCGCCTCAAGGATTCCAGGCGTATCGGTAATAAAGATTTCACGATCGATGCCTTTGATTTGAATGCGATACGTTTCACCGATCGTCGTGGTACCCATTGCGGCTCCAACACCGCCAACCATCCGTCCGACTAAGGCATTAACCAAAGATGTTTTGCCAGCCGAACCAGTTCCAAAAACAACGATCGATAATTCACCTTTAGCAAGATTGTGTTCAATATCTTTCGATCGGGCGATTAGTTCTTGTTTAGAAATTTCGTCTTGGATTTGATCCAGTTGTTGTCGAACTGCTTCTAAATTACGCCCAGCAGCTTCGGTTTTGTCTTTGGGGGCGATCGGGGCATTTTGAATTGCTTTACGACGGCGACGATCGGTGCGCTTTGGTAATATAACCAAATACCAGATTAATAGTCCGACTAAAGTAATGACGATCGCAATGGCAATGGTAATCAATGCACCACCCAAATAAGGATACGTGGCGAGCAATCCCGATAGCCGTGACAACGAATCTAGTAGCCATAATGTAAATACTAGAATCGCAATCAAACCCGCTAGAACTGAAACCACGCGTGATACAGGCATTTTTAATTTACCCCCCGATCGCTCAACTGTTTTATAAAGAACTCTTCCAAACTCGGACGGGCTAAATTAATTGAAATCAATTGGGCTTGAATCAATCGAAGACTGGCCATAAAATCCTGTGGTTCACCCTTAAGACTGCCCACCCACAGACCATCTTGAAAATGTAAATTTGCTAATCGCTGCTGCAAAATCTCAGGACTTCCCCCTTTCACTTTAACAATATACGATCGCACATCCCCTAACAACTCCGTCAACGAACCCTCACAAATCATTTCGCCCTTATCCAAAATCCCTACCCGATCGCAAATCTTCTCTACATCCGATAAGATATGACTATTGAAAAAAATTGTCTTACCTTGACGCTTTAACGATTGAATAATTTCGCGTATTTGATAGCGTCCTAAGGGGTCAAGTCCCGACATCGGTTCATCTAAAAATACTAATTCAGGATCATTGATCAATGCCTGCGCCATCCCAATGCGTTGCAACATGCCCTTGGAATATTGTCGTAATTGCTTTTTCTTTGCATCTTTAATCGATAGCCCAACCAGATCCAAAAGTTCAGGAATTCTTGTCTTTTGGACCTTTGAAGGCACCTCAAATAACCCGGCCATAAATTCCATAATTTCCCAGCCCGTCAAATAGTCATAGAAATAAGGATTCTCTGGCAAAAAACCAATGCGAGCTTTTACCTGACGATCGCCCAACGGCTTCCCCAGTATCGTCGCTCTGCCTTTGCTCGGACGTACAATGCCTAAGAGTGTTTTGAGTAACGTCGTCTTCCCTGCGCCATTTTGCCCCAACAGCCCAAAAGTCTCGCCTTGATACACCGTCAAATCTAACGCAGAGAGCGATCGGACCCGTTGAGTGAGCCAAAACCCCGTGCGATAGGTCTTACTTAAATTCTGGGTCTGAATGACAACGGTGGATTCAGGAATAAGTGAAGTTTTGGGGACGCTTTCCATGAGAACAATGCTGGCAAGAGGATCAAAGAGCAGAATAACAACCTTTACCCGATTTGGCACGCAATTGCTAGGAACCGAATCGTTCAGGCATAAAATAATAATAATCAATCAGTTATAAAATAAAATAAGATGTAACCATAATCCGATTAATTACTGATTTCATTTTAGATGTCGATGGGGTACATTCTGGAAATGATATGGGATATATAGGTACAGCCTTCAGCTAAAAAATGAGGAAACCGATTGTTCTAGCTGAACAGAGCGTGGATTCTCGTGACATTAGTCTGGTTACACTGATGGAAAATTGCTTCAAATGAATTCTAAAATCGTTTCTTCGCATCGCCTTTTTGCCGCATTTTCGGTGTTTTTTCTGATCTCTGGAGTTTTTTGCTACTCACAACTTCGATCGCTTTACCTAAAAGATTTAAGCATATTGCAACAATCTCTCCGGCAACGATCGGATCGTCTTGATGAACGTGTGCGCCGAGGCGTTGTTATTGTTGATTCGTTGCAATCGACTATGGCCACTCAACTTAAGCAGAACCTAACCCAATCACCTGAGACCTTAGAGCATCAAGAGAATCTCTTAGAGAATAGTCTAAAAGCGTTTCCGGATGCCATGCGCATTTATTCCGTTGGTTCTACAAAATCCTCCTTCTTACCTAAAAGTTTCCCTGAAGTTCATGATTCTTCACTCCTGCTGGAGCCTTTTTTCAAATTAGGAAGACCCGACATTAATCCAATCCGATCGCCCTACTGGACGAAATCATCCGCGAGTCAATTTGGCAATGGCATGATTATTTCAAGGGCAGCGCCAGTCTATTTAGGCGATCAGTTTGCTGGAGTTGTGGGCGTAGATATTTTGATTAACAATCTGATGGATACCGTCAGAGATGAAACTTATAGAGGGGCCAATATTTTTGTGGTCGGTCACGATCGAAATCTTCTACTTCACCCCAGCTTTAACAAAGCTCCAAACCAGAATCCGATCGCTGCTACCACGGCTCTGCCGCCTGAACTTCAACCGCATCTAGAACGGATTCTTCAAGGTAAAAGTGGTCAAATGCAGTCGATGGCGGGTTATCAAGTCATCTACTACAATTTGCAGAATGTACCCTGGCATTCTGTACTGTGGATTCCAGAAAGTAAACTGTGGCTAGAGACAGTGAAGAGTTCATTTTGGTCGTCTGTTGTACCTTGGTTGGCATTAATGACGATGTTGGGAGTGATTGTGGGCGAAGTGCGACGACGCAACATCATTCAATCCAATCTTCAGCTTAAAACGATTGATGATCTTCAGCTTAAAACGAGTGAACTCTCCGATACCCTAGCTCAACTCAAGCAAACCCAAGCTGGTTTAATTCAAAATGAAAAAATGTCGAGCCTTGGTCATTTGGTCGGCGGCATTGCCCACGAGATCAATAACCCAGTAAACTTCATCCATGGCAATCTTAAACCCGCTCAAGAGTATATACAATCTCTTTTAACATTGATCGGACTCTACGAAAAAAACTCACCCCAAATTATTCCTAAAATTCAGGACTACAGCGAGGATGTTGATCTGGATTTCATTAAAATAGATCTACCAATGATTATGAAATCTATGGGGAACGGCACTGCTCGCATTCGTGAGATTGTTCTGTTATTGCGTAATTTTGCTCGAATGGATGAATCAGAACTAAAAACGGTAAATCTTCATGACGGTATTGAGAGCACTGTTGCGATTCTGCGCCATCGATTGGTAGGGAACCATCGTCGCCCAGAAATTACATTAAAAAAGCTATTTGGGACCATTCCTAATGTTGAGTGCTATGCAGGATTGATCAATCAAGTTTTTATGTCACTACTAAGCAATGCAGTTGATGCTATAAATGATTGCTCGGCTGAACAGTTGAAAAATAATCCCCCTACCTTAGAAATCATCACAGCGATGGCGGAGGACGATCGGATTCATATTTCTATCAGGGATAATGGTACAGGCATTCCCGATACTGTAATACCCCAAATTTTCGACCCATTTTTCACAACTAAAGTTGTCGGTCAAGGAACTGGGCTAGGATTGGCCATTGCCCATCAAATCATCACCGAACGCCACGGCGGGAAGCTCACCTGCACCTCCCAAACCCAAATGCCAAACTGCGGAAGCACCTTCACAATAGAGCTTCCCGTCAATCAACTCGCACAGGTTAAATCAACTCAAGCTATTCTATCTCCACAATCCTCAAGGCAATCCTCAAAGCCAACGACTCTGCGATAAAATACATACTACCTAACCTTTATCCTCTGGACTCTAACTATGGAACGTCAAAAAATAACCGCGATCGTTACGGGAGCTATTTCACTTGTATTAGGAATACTATATTTAATTGTGGTCCAAATTTTAGACTCGCGGGAAATGATTCCGGCCCCAATAGGAATGGCCGTATTAAATACTTTGCATCACTTATGATAATTACCGTTTGTCGCGATCGAAATACCACGATAAATTTGTTCGACTAGTAATAAGCGCGCTAAATCATGAGTAAAAGTCATGGTCGAAAGCGCGAGGCGGATGTGGGCCGATCGTTCTAATTCTGGTGTAATACCATCCGATGATCCAATTACAAAAACTAGTGAATGATTCAGTGTCTCAGTGATTAGAAATTGTGCAAAGTCCTGTGAAGTTTGCAGTTTACCGCGCTCAGTCAAGACAATTAGCCGATCGTGAGTCTTTAAGTACGGCGTGATTTCCGATAGCTCTGTGCGGCGATTGGTGTCTTTGATTTCTTGTAAGTTCAGTCCAGGAATTCGCTTAGTATATTCCTGAATTCCGGCCTGAATCCAGGAATATTTCACTTTCCCAACGGCAATAATTTTAATCTTTCGCTGCATGTCTCTTACATCTCACCTATTTCCATCTATCGAAGCAACCAAATCATCTAGACCACCAAAATCCAATAATTTGCTAATTCATCTCGAAAGGTTTTCTTTAAATCATCGGGTAATTCAAGAATCCAGTCGAGAAACCGATACAGATTTATTATATCTTGCCGCTCATACCCCTGTTCATAACGCATCCGGGTCAAGTGCAACCTTAAAAAAAAGCCCTAATAGCTGTAAAAGCTTTGGTGGTGCTTCAGGTCATCCTTATTTTTCTATTCTGAGAATGAAATCACCCTGCTTCAGATTAGGAGGCTAGGGTGGTTAGTAGACTTTCTGCGTCAGGACTGATTTACGATTCACGGCAATCTGAACCACGATCGCCATCAATACCCAAAGCATTCCTGTTGAGATAAACATTAATCCAAACAGATTACTTTGAGCACGATCGTCTACTTGAAGTTCGAGTTTAGGTTCTGAATCATTCTGAATGAACTCATTCAATTGTTCAATATGCTCTAAACTTTCGCGATTATCTGATTTGAAGTGTTCAGTCAGCGGCACTTCTCCATCGGTTGTGACCAATATTACTCGATAGGCATTACGAAACTTTCGGCCCACTTGTTGAATCTGGGATTTTTCGATATTCTTAATCTCGATCGTCGCCTCACGAATCAATCCTGTCGTCACAGTCCGAGAGCAGGCCAATCGTTTAATACCCGATCGGATACAGACCAGTTCCGTCATCTGTCCCGCGCCCATTTCCATGATACCAACCCCAATGGAGACCACCCCCAAACTCCCAAAAATCAACGTCGGCAACCACCCCTTCACTTGGTTTCGTTGGGAATTTTGACGGCGCGATCGTCGTTGTTTTAAATCGTAGGGCAACCAATCATCATCCATATTCAAATCTCAATCCCATCGGGCTTATACCGATCGCGAGTTACAATAGCCAACCCCAATGTCCCCAATGTCGCCACCCCTGCAAAATAAAGCGGATAGCTATAACTAATCGGAAACTTTTCATTCACCATTAGTCCCGCAATCACCGGACCTACAGCATTCGCGATGCTCAGATAGGAGGAATTCAATCCCGACGCAATTCCCTGACGTTCTGGCGTAACATTCAACGACACTAGCGTACTAATCATCGGTTGGACCATGGCATTGAATAGTGCAAATACAATACCAACTCCAATGAAATAACGAATATCTGGCCATATTGGCATGACTAAAAATGTGAATCCTCTGACCAACAATCCCGCAAACAAAATTTTAGTCAGTGTTGTACGTTTACTGAGCCATGGAACCCCGCCCAACTGAGATGACGCACCCAATACTCCAATCATCACAAACAATCCTGTCAATGACAAATTTCCTTGGTCCAATACCTTCGTGTAATAGGGTTGAAATCCAAAGGTGAAAATTGTAAATGTTGTGCCAATCAGGAAATTCAATAAAATCAAAATTCCAATTCTAGGTAAGAAAAATCCCTGAGCTAATTCCTTCAATCCCAAATCAAACCAACGCCCACCTACTTTACGTTTTTCTGGCGGTAAAGTTTCGGGCAAAAACAATAAGGTAAGAGTTAGTGCGATCGTGGCCAAAATCGAAGAGGCAAAAAATGCAGCACCCAAGGAAATCTTTGTCCCCATTCCTTCCGTCAATTTCTGCGCCACCAAACTAATGACCGGACCCACCACAAACCCCATACCAAATGCGGCCCCAAAGATCCCATAGGCTTTCGCTCGATCCTTAGGTTCCGTTACATCGGCCACGATCGCTTGGGCCACAGACACATTTCCACCCGTCATCCCATCAAAAAATCTCGCGGAGAATAGTACGACACAGCCAATAGACAAAGGCAAAAATGAAGCGGAACTCGCCAAGAAGTTTGCAATGACCGTCCCCATGAGGCTAATGACTAGCAGGGGCTTTCGACCAAAGCGATCGCTCAATTTCCCCATTATAGGCGTTGCAAAAAACTGAGCTGCGCTAAAGGTCGAAAGCAGCAATCCTGCCTGAAGGTCGGTCAACTCAAATGCCCGCGCATACAAATAGATGACCGGGATCAGGACCGTGGCGCTCAAGGCATTGATAAAGGTAATCAGGGCCGCAATTCGGAAACTTCGATTCATTAAATAAGAGAGTGATTTTATGATGACAGGAATATAGCGTACAGGATTTCTAAGGCATTCGGTTTAATCAATAGGCGGATTTTCTTCCTGATATATTCGCTCTAAAATCGATGGGCTAACAGAATCATTATTCGCGGATGGATTTGGAGTATGATTGTGCTATGGACCCTAAATCATTTCAAGTTCCGATCGGCAAGAAAATCGACCTCCAGAAGGACTACGACCCTGCATTTATTCCAAAAGATATCAATAAAGAACAATCTGTTGAGTTACTCCGATCGGAAATTGAAAAACTCACTCAACTTCAGGATGCGCTCTACGCACATAGTTCCTATGGAATTTTGCTAATTTTTCAAGCGATGGATGCAGCGGGAAAAGACAGCGCCATCAAAAATATTATGTCCGGAGTCAATCCTCAAGGCTGTCAGGTATTTAGTTTCAAGACACCTAGCGAAGAAGAACTTCAGCATGACTATCTTTGGCGGTATTCTAGATGTCTGCCGGAGCGGGGCCGCATTGGGATTTTCAATCGATCGTATTATGAAGAAGTCCTGATCGCCCGCATTCGTCCGCAAATTTTACAGAATCAACATTTACCTGAGGAATTATTACTTAAAGGCGATCAGCTTTGGCAACAACGGTTTGAAGATATTAATCATTTTGAACAATATCTCACCAATAATGGCATTATAATTTTGAAATTCTTTCTGAATATTTCTAAGGATGAACAAAAACAACGCTTTTTAAAACGGATTGATACCCCTAAAAAGAACTGGAAATTCTCCATGAGCGATGTGGACGAACGACAACAATGGAATAATTATCAAACATCTTACGAGGATATGTTTAATCATACCAGCACCGACGTAGCGCCTTGGCATATTATTCCGGCTGATCGTAAATGGTATACCCGATTGGTCATTGCAGACATCATTACGCAACGCCTCGCCAGCTTAGATTTGAGCTATCCCAAGATGACACAAACACAACAAGAAGCATTAAAGATTGCACGCGATCGGCTTTGTAGTGAATAGTTCCAGGATGATTGCCACTGGACTTGTTCAAAACTAAAATCGATCGATTCCCCGAATATCTCGCATCGAATAGCCCTTTGCACCTTCACCGCAAGTCTTTGGTGTGGGAAATAGTTTGGTTGGGTTTGCAATACCTTCAGGATCGATCGCCTCACGCACATACAACATTGTTTCAATGTCTGCTGTCGTAAACATATCAGGCATATAACACCGCTTTTCTGCGCCAATGCCATGTTCACCCGAAATACTACCGCCTACACGAACGCAGAGCTTAAGAATTTCGCCGCCCAGTTCTTCGACTTTTTCAAGTTCTCCCGGTATTGCATTGTTATATAAAATCAATGGATGCAAATTGCCATCTCCCGCATGAAAAACATTGGCCACTGGATACCCAAATTCAGTCCCCAGCCGTTCAATTTCACCTAATACATATTGCAATTGAGTCCGGGGAATTACGCCATCTTGTACGTAGTAGTCAGGACTGATTTTTCCCATGGCTGCAAATGCCGCTTTTCGACCTTTCCATAGTGTCAGCCGATCGGCCTCATCCGTTGCGATCGTGACATTACGGGCACCATTTTGTTTGCAAATTGCTTCAATTCGTTTAGCGCTCGCCGTCGCTTCGACCTCCAACCCATCCACTTCAATGAGTAAAATGGCAGTTGCATCGCGAGGATAGCAATTAGTATTTACGACATCTTCGACAGCATTGATACTGAAGTTATCCATCATTTCAATGCCACCGGGCATAATTCCTGCGCCGATAATATCTGATACAGTTTTACCCGCCGCTTCAATACTTGTGAAATCAGCTAACAATACTTGAATGGATTCTGATGATTTGAGAATCCGCAATGTCACTTCTGTGGCAATCCCCAACGTCCCTTCCGAACCGACAAATACACCCGTTAGATCATACCCAGGCATTTCAGGCATTTCACCGCCTAGATTTAAAATTTCGCCCGTCGGAGTGACGATCGTTAATGCCAGTACATGATTGGTTGTGACTCCATATTTCAAACAATGAACACCGCCGGAGTTCTC
>JAJAYH010000130.1 GCA_026786325.1 Alkalinema sp. CAN_BIN05
AACCCGCAGCGGCGAACAACTCTCCAATGGTCCTGCCGGAGAAGTCGCATGGCTCAATCCCTTCCATCCTGAAGTCCAGCAATTCATTACCGAACTCGTCGTCGAAGCCGTGACACAATACAATGTCGATGGTATTCAATTTGATGACAATATGGGTTTGCCCCGCGAGTTTGGTTATGACAAATTCACCCGTGCATTGTATACAAAAGAAACTAAAAAATCTGTTCCTTCAAATGTTGCAGATACCAATTGGGTTAAATGGCGCGCCGACAAAATCACCGCATTCATGACGCAACTCAATCAATCAATCAAATCTCGAAAACCAACTGCGATCGTATCCATTTCACCGAACTATTACGATCACGCCTACAAACTCACCTTACAAGATTGGCTCGGTTGGGTCCGATCGGGCATTGTCGATGAATTGATCATGCAAGTCTACCGATCGGACCTCAATAGCTTCACCGCCAAAATCTCCCGCCCCGAAATCATCGAAACCCAACAAAAGATTCCCACCGCGATCGGCATTCTCACCGGACTCCGCCGCCGCCCCGTCTCCATCCAGCAAATTCAATCCCAAACCCGCACAGCCCAAGAACGTGGGTTTGGAGTCTCTTATTTTTACTATGAAAGTCTATGGGACGATGCCCCAGAAGGAATCATGGAACGCATTTCAGGATTCCAATCATTATTTCCCACACCCATGATTCGATCGGCATCCAGATGATCAATAACGGCTGTACCTACACCGATCGTATTAGTAAACAAACGAAAGATCAAACTGTTTTAGATTACTACGTTCAACGCTATGCTCATTCATCCGAACAAGAGTGGAGCGATCGGATTTGCAGCGGTAAAATCCAACTGAATGGCCAATTGACCACACCAAGAGCAGTAATCAAATCGGGTCAAATCCTAACCTACGATCGTCCCCCTTGGGAAGAAATAGACGTTCCACTCACCTTTGAAACTTGCTATGAAGACGCGGATTTGCTCGTCATTGTAAAGCCTTCGGGATTACCTGTGCTGCCCGGTGGAGGGTTTTTAGAAAATACATTACTGCGATTACTAGCGCGATCGTATGAGAAAAATCCACCCATTCCCATCCATCGCCTTGGACGTGGTACTTCGGGATTAATGATCCTCGCTCGAACTCCCTTAGCAAAGGCACAATTGACCAAACAAATGACCGATCGACAGATTCAAAAAATCTACTTAGCGTTAGTGAGTGGTGTTGTTAAGGACGATCGCATTGAGATTCATCAAGCCATTGGAAAAGTCGCGCATCCAGTACTCGGCTATTTGTTCTCTGCCACCTCAGACGGATTGATCTCTGAAAGTCATTTAGAAGTCTTAGAACGCCGCCTCGATTCAACTTTGTGTGCGGTCAAAATCTTTACAGGCCGACCGCACCAAATCAGAATTCACACCGCTACGATCGGACATCCCTTAGTTGGTGATCCTTTATATGCTGTCGGTGGAATCGCTAAGCTCGATCCCCCCAAATCTCCCTCGGTAAGAGGAACTTTGAATGGAGGATTGAATCAGGAAGATATCGCGGTGCCGGGGGATTGTGGATATCATTTGCACGCGCATCGGTTGAGCTTTTTGCATCCCCGATCGCAGCAACCGATGAACTTCACCGCAATCCCCAACAATCCATTATTAATCAATCTCCAGACCACTATAAAGGAAGTCTAGCGCTCGATTTCGCAACTCATAATAGCGAGGATCTTCCATAATCTGGCCACGATCGCGAGGTCTTGGAAATGGGATTTCGAGTATTTCACCGATCGTTGCACCGGGACCATTGGTCATCATCACAAGGCGATCGGCCAAGAACAAACATTCATCCACATCATGCGTCACCATCAATACCGTCGCATCATGATTGGCCACAATATTTGCAACTTCCTCCTGCATTTCTTCTTTGGTAATCGCATCCAAAGCTCCAAATGGCTCATCCAAAATTAAGATTTCAGGATACAAACAAAACGCCCGTGCGATCGCCACCCGTTGACGCATACCACCAGACAATTGCGGTGGCTTTTTCTCCATGGCTTCACCCAATCCCACCATCGTCAAATGTTCACGAACAATATGATCTTTGTCAGCTTTCGACTTAGTTGGATGGACAGAATCAAGGGCCAAATACACATTTTCGTAAGCCGACAACCAAGGCATTAAGGAATAGCTTTGAAATACCGTCATCCGATCGGGTCCAGGGCCAGTCACCTTTTTACCATTCTTCCGAACTTCACCTTTATCCGGCGTAGCAAATCCAGAAACTGTATTCAACATTGTAGATTTACCACAACCCGAATGCCCAATCACACAGACAAATTCACCCGCATAAATTTCTAAACTAATGTCCTTAATAACGACATTATCACCTGCCGTACTAGGATAGATTTTAGTAACATTATCGATCTCGATCAACGGCGTAGATTTTGATGTAGAAGACGATCGGTTGGTTTGAGTAGCGACCATTATGCAAAACCTTTTAGATAGTATTGATGAACAAAATTAGGCAATCTTACGAACAGGTCCGATCGGAATTTCAGCCATCGTAATATCGCGTTTAATTTCCAAACTATTGAGATAAGCGATCGGATCTTCAGCCGTAAAGACAGTACCATCGACAAGCTTAATACTATTGCGAACATAGGAAATCTCAGTCTGTCCTAATTCACGAGAAGCTGTACTAAAGATACCTACTTGACAGGTTGACTCCAATACTTCCACCCAATTTCTAGGAAACGGAACATCACCCCAACGCGCCATTTGAGTCATCTGCCAAAGATGTTCAGTTCGGCTCGGACGATTAACACCTTCTCCCGCAAAAATATGATGTGCTAGAGGTTTATGATCATCATCTGAATTCGCTTCTGGTGCAAGTTGAATGTATTCAATAGGCGTTCCAAGATATTCACGCCTTGCCAAAATATGTCGAATTTCTTCAGCATTTGCCGGATCAGCGCAATATTGACAAGCATCCAAAAGTGCTTTGGTCAGGGCAATGTGAGTATTTGGATAAGCAGCGGCCCAATCCGATCGACATCCCAAAACTTTCCCAGGATGACCACTCCAAATATCAATATCACGGGCGATCGTAAACCCAGAATTCTCCATTTCAGCCCGTAGATTCCACGGATCGCCGACACAGAAACCATCGATTGTTCCTGCTTTTAGATCCACGGCCATTTGTGCTGGTGGAATTTGTTTAAGTTCAAGATCACGATCGGGATCAATGCCTGCGGTTGCTAACCAATAGCGCAACAACAAATTATGCATCGACGAAGGATGAACTACACCCATTCGATGGGGTTTCTCTGGTGAAGCATCCAGCACTTTCTTAAAGTCAGCTAAGGTTTTCACCCCTTGTTCTTGGAAGCGACGATCGAGCGTAATCGCATTCCCATTTCGACTCATCGTGAGCGATGAAACAATAGG
>JAJAYH010000131.1 GCA_026786325.1 Alkalinema sp. CAN_BIN05
ACCACAGACAAGCAGTGAGGGAATTTTGTCAGTCTTTCAGTTAAAGATTTTGCATAGTTCTGGCCGCCACGATCGCCCATACATCCACCAATCCCAAAAAGATCGTCAATACAAATAAAATCAAATACATCCAAGGCTGGGCCAACGGTTTCACATCCCTTGTATCAATTTGGGTACGTTCTTGAACTACTTTGACTGATCGTGCAAATCCGGCTATTCGCATCGGCAGCAAATACCCTTTTTCATCATCACTAACAAAGTAATAGACTAGTCCACCTTGGCCTGTACTTCGAGCTTTTAGATCGCGTACCTTCGACCACTCCAGTTGCCAGCCGCGCCGAAAGGGAAACCATTTGGGATAGGTGACTTGGATTTGGGTTGCATCGACTAATACCCGTTCCGAAAGCGCACCGTATAGGCCAATGAAACCGATCGCGATCGCAACCCACAACCATTCACTAGATACTTCAGATTTCGTTGCAGTAGCCAGATAGGGCAATGGCACTGTCAACGCTAAATACAAACTCAATAATGTAATCCGAACGATCGGCGACAAATTAAATCGAGTAATCTCTTCAGTCTTCATTTTCCCGCTCCGATAAAATCCAACGTTCCTGTACTACTATCTAATCGAACCCTAACACCCACAGGTAACGCCGCGTTTTCGCCTTCATGACCAAACGGCAAATCTGCCACGATCGGAATCCCCAAATCCCCCAAACGATCGCGCAACATCTCTTCAATACTCAAACTCGGATAACCCTCTGGAGCCTCACAAGAACTAAACCGCCCGATCGCAATCCCGGCGACCTTATCCAACGCCCCGATCATTCGCCAATGGGTCAGCATCCGATCGAGCCGATAAGGAGCCTCGCCCACATCTTCTAAAGCCAAAATTACGCCATCGAGATCGGGCTGATAGGCTGTATTTAATAAATGAGTTGCAACCGTGAGATTGGCGGGAAGAAGTAATCCAGTTGCAGATCCAGTTTTCCAACCTGTGCCTTGGATCGGATCGATTTCATAGTTTTCGAGCCAGTTGAAGAGACGATCGTGGCTAGACTGTGGCTCATCACCCATGGTGGACAGGACTGGGCCATGAACCCCCGAAATCCCCGCGCAGGCGAATCCCCACAGCAAACTCGTCACATCTGAAAACCCCACGAGCCATTTAGGATGATCACGATCGATCGGCATCTGCCAATTTTCCAGAAGCCTCGCCGCACCCCAGCCGCCCCGAATACAGAGAATTCCATCGCAGTTTGGATCTTTTAATGCCGTTGCGAGTTGATTCCGCCTACCCGTATCGGTTCCAGCTAAGTAGCCATAACGATCGTCCCAACCTTCCGCCAACACCACTTCGTAGCCTCGCGATCGCCACAAATCTAGCCCCGGTTGAAAGGCAGCGGGATCTCGGACGGCACCACTGGGTGCGATCGCCACTAAACGAGAACCCGGTTTTAACTTTGGCGGAATCACACAAGGCTGCATTCTTTAGCTCCAGTCTTCCTGTTCGCGGCGGGCACGGACGGTATATAGGCGCATACTGTTGTGGAGTTCGCGGGTTTTGTCAAAGAGCTGTTCTTCTGTCAGTTTCCAGTTGGCCAGAGTTTTGTCCAGATCTTTTTGAATGTCCCTTGCGCCGGGAAAGCCTCGGTAGCGGATTTTGAGGCGGGCCAGTTCAGCTAAATTCAAGTCGGTCGGTTCGCCAGAAAGAATAGTATTGACAATCTGACGATCGCTGCCATAGAGCGGGTGTTGTTGTTCGCGACGATCGGTGGCCATGGGGAATCATCCATAAGTGACGAGGGCAACTCAATTTTTAACGGAATTTTTCAACTTAATTTTTAACGATTAGTGTACGCCGCTTTACGATCGGATCTTAGCTTGGTACAAAATCAATCGATTCTTGTCCGGGTCAAAAGCGTAAATTTCCCGTCCGTGGGATGCGGTCACGATTTCGCCCGGTGGTGGATAGCCTAGATTCGTGATCAATTGGATCGCGGTCTCTAAATCATCCACTTGAAAACACATCGAAAGGGACGAATAGCCGGACGCCTCGGGTTGGGACTTTGGGGCGTAGATTCCGAGATTGAATCCTGTGAGGTGAAATTCGGCATAAATCAGTTGATCCGATCGCATTAACGTCTGATCCGGAGGTTTTCCCAGAAGCTTACTGTAGAATTCGCAGGATTTTGAGAAATTCTTCGGGGCAAGAGTAATCCAAGCACGCTGGTAGTGAAGTGACATTCAAAGAACGGTCCAAGATTAGGCTTTCATTAAGGCTACATTGGAACCATAATAAATAACGATCGACTTATGTCTTGGTGAGTTTTGGAATTATGAAGCTGGCAGCACGGATTGGACACGTTACCCCCTCCATGACCTTAGCGATCGATGCCAAGGCAAAGGCGATGAAACGAGATGGGATTGATATTTGTAGCTTTAGCGCCGGAGAGCCGGACTTCGATACGCCCCAGCATATTAAAAATGCTGCGATCGTGGCCTTGAATGCAGGCAAAACGCGCTATGGTCCCGCCGCCGGAGAGCCGGGGTTACGGGAGGCGATCGCGCATAAACTCCAGCATGATAATCATCTAGACTACAAACCCGAAAACATCGTCGTCACCAATGGCGGCAAACATTCGCTGTTTAATATTTTTCTGGCGCTCCTGGATGAAGGCGATGAAGTGATTATTCCGGCCCCGTTTTGGGTGAGTTATCCCGAAATGGTGAAGCTGGCGACTGGAACTCCGGTAATTGTGCACACCACACCTGAAGCCCGTTACAAAATAACACCCGAACAACTGCGGCAAGCCATTACCCCGCGCACTCGGATATTGATCATGAATTCGCCGTCAAACCCGACAGGTATGGTTTACAGTCCTGATGAATTACGGGCGATCGCAGCCATTGTGATTGAACATGAGCTAATTGTGGTGTCGGACGAAATTTATGAACGCCTGCTCTACGATGGCACTGAGCAAATGAGCATTGGGGCAGTAAGCCAAGAGATGTTCGATCGGACTATTATCAGTAACGGCTTTGCCAAAGGGTATTCGATGACGGGCTGGCGGATTGGCTACGTGGCGGGTCCGTTGGACTTGATTAAGGCTGTTACTACGTTACAAAGCCAAAGTACGTCTAATGTTTGTACATTTGCACAGTATGGAGCGATCGCAGCCTTGGAGGGATCCCAGGATTGTGTTCAGGAGATGTTGACGGCATTTACGGCGCGTCGTCAGGGAATTTATGATTTGATTAACGGGATTCCGGGGCTGTCTTGTTTGAAACCGGATGGCGCATTTTATATGTTTATCAATATTGCTGGAACAGGTCTGGATTCGTTGACGTTTTGCGATAAGTTGCTGACGGATTATCAAGTTGCGGTGATTCCCGGTATTGCCTTTGGGGCAGATGATCATATTCGGGCTTCCTATGCCACAGATATGAAAACGATCGAGCGCGGTATGGAACGAATTAGTAAGTTCGTTCGTTCCATCTAGTAGATTTAATCCCGTACAACCCGCAATTCCAAATTCGGAGCGGGTTTACCGCCCTCTAAGAGAATCTATGCAACAGCAGCGATAACTCCAGACCCGTATAACTTTGACATCCAAACTTGCGTCCCATAAATTCCAGCCACCAACTGCGGCACCGCCAAATCAATATCTAAATCTTCCCAATGTAGGCCATAACCCGATGGGGTCACTTCTACAGCAATCAATTGTTCTGGAGTCGCCTCGACTAGCCCCTGCAACCATTGATCAGGAAATCCCATCACAATTCGGGTTCGCAATTCAATAAATATTGGTTAGTGTCATGAATTATTCGCGGTGATCCCCAAGGCAGTGAAAAGGCCTAAGACTAAGGGATTCGCTGGTTGAAGGTTGCTGTCCATGATAATTATTGAACGAGAACAACAAATCTTACGTGTAAGCCAGCAAGGGGTTCATAACTCACTAGATGCAGCCCTTGCAACTCAATTAAAAACTGAAGTGGTAAGTTCTGCGATCGCGGCTTCACGAGTGAGGGGGATTTCGTTTTGGTTAGCAAGCATGGCTTGATAGAGTCCTAAGTCTTCGAGGTCGTCGGTTCGATTGGGTTAGGGCTTCGGGGAGGTTGGGCAGTTGGTCGAGGAGCCAGAGCTTGTCGGATTCTGGTAGTTGAACTATACTGTTTGTTCGAGTGCCTGAAGCTGGATTGAGGTGGCAGACATAGCTTTGCCAGGTTCATTGTTCACTTATTTTAGCAAATCAATTCCCAAGCTTCTAACTATCTGTCAATATGGCAACAATTCCAAATTCAAAAATCTCAGAGCCTGAAACCCTGGTTGCTCCTTTCTTTCAAACTCTACAGGGGGATAACGATCGGCTGGGACTTGTTTAGGTCATTCCGATTTTGGAATTGCTCTCAAAATAGAATCAGATTCTCAATTCAACAATCTCAAAAACTCGATCGCCAACCCATCGGGATCAGCCAAAAACGCCACCTCATAACACCGATCGCCAATCTGCTGTTTCTGCGGATCCAGCAACACCGTCGCCCGCTGACCGATCGTGCTCAATCGTTCCTGAAACATCGTTAACCAATCTAGCAAACTC
>JAJAYH010000132.1 GCA_026786325.1 Alkalinema sp. CAN_BIN05
ATCCCGGCCTGGAATGCATCAACTCGCTTTTTACGCTCTTTCATGGGCGTGCTGCCATCGAGATACTGATAGGAAACATTGTGTTCTTCTAAATAGGCTCGAATGAATGATAGATGGTCTACAAATTGACTGAATACCAATGCTTTATGATTGTTTTCTAAAAGCTCCGTGAGAACTTCTCCAAACATTTGAAGCTTGGCACTGGGGATCGCGATTTCGGGTTTAACTAATTGTGTATTGCAGCAGGCACGGCGCATTCGCATGATTTCGGCCAGTACTTGCAAATGCTTTTGTCCCGCCATCGCATCACTATTTTCAAGTTTAGCTATTGCTTCTCGTCTTAGTGCTTCATAGAACACCATTTCCGGTTGGCTGAGTTCTACTTCTAATGTGATTTCTGTGCGGGACGGTAGTTCTGTTAGAACTTGATTTTTAGTACGACGCAGAATGAACGGCTGGATTAATTTACGCAGACGATCGCGAGCTTGTTTATCTTGTCCCCGCTCGATCGCATTCGCATAGGTTTGATTGAAATGATCCAAAGAACCCAGTAAGCCCGGATTGATAAATCTAAACAAGTTCCACAGTTCACCCAAATGATTTTCAATGGGCGTTCCTGTTGTCAGCAATTTGAAGTCCGCTTGTAGATTCATTGCTGCCTGCGATCGTTTGGTGGCGAAGTTTTTAATCGATTGCGCTTCATCCAGAACAATCATTTGCCAATGCACTTTTGCCAACATATCTGCGACTTCTTCTTGTTGGAGCAATCCATAACTGCACACCACCAAATCAAATGGTTTCAATTCATCGAGAATAGTTTGCCGTTTGCCGCCGCCAAATTGAATCGTATTCAGGGTCGGGGCAAACCGTTGCGCTTCACTCATCCAGTTCATACAAACAGAGGTTGGTGCGATCGCGAGAATCGGTCCATCGGGCGCACGTTGTAGCATGACGGCTAAGGTTTGCAATGTCTTCCCTAGTCCCATATCATCGGCCAAACAAGCCCCTACGCCCCATTTAGACAGTCGAGACATCCACGTGAAGCCTTCTACTTGATAGTCGCGTAATTCCGCTTGTAAGGTTGATGGTAATTTTGGCTCGTAGGTTCGCAAGGATTGAATGGTGGCCATTTGTTCTTTCCAAGCTTTGTCGGCCTCCACGCTTCCCATGCCCTCGATCCAATCTTCCATGGCGAGAGCAGCGAGTTTGTTAAATCGTACTCCTTTTGCATGACTTTCAGAATAGGCGCGTATTTCTTCTAGACGACGGCGGAATTCTTCAGTTAATGCTAAAAACTGACCTTCGCCTAAAGAAACAAATCGTCCGGTTGATTGGTCTAACAATTTCAATAGCGCTTGCATTTCAATGACGCTACCATCAGGAAGTCGTAATTCACCATTTAGGTTAAACCATTCATTTTGGGTTTTAAGTTTGATATGAAAATTCTTTTGATCGACCGTTTGCTTGACCCGCATTTTCTCGCCTTGAGGCCACTCCAAAATGACCCGATCGCCCAATGCCTGTAATTCCAACAGCAGTTCCAGCGAGGCTTCTGGTGTATCAATTACCCATTCTCCATCAGACTCTTCCCAGCCGAGCAGTGCCGGACATTCCTTCACAATGTCCTTTGCTAGCTTCTTTTCTTCTTTGAGTTTGCGAGTTGTTTGTAGGCGTTTCCCACCCACTTCTGCAATCACATTTTCACCGCCGCTGCCGGGACGATAGTAGGTGCCGCCTTGGCCAAAGGGTGACGATAGTACTGTCATTCGTAATCCGGGACCTGATGGTAGAAGATGGACATGAGGAGTCATTAATGCGACCACTTCTTCCGCATCTGAAATATCCCCGCCAATGTCTGAATGCACTGTGACTAAACCCGAGACCCCCCCGATCGCAGCTAATACTTTATCTTTGGCTGATTCTGGCACTTCTAAGCGATTTTTGGTGCCGAGTAATTCACTAATGCGCCGATGTTCGGGAGTGATTTCAATGACTTTAATCCGGGTTGGGGTTTCTTTGCTGAGAACAACTTCAACACCATCGGGCAATTGGGGTTCAAATTGCAATACCAATTTTGCGCCCTTTTTCTTAATCACTCTCAATTCAGGAGATCCCTTGATTAACTCAACCGTAATTCCAGGTGAACTTTCCCAATATACGGCTGGATGGCCTACTAATGAGATAAAAACCCGATCGTCAAAACAATAGTCCACTTTGCCATAGTAGTTATAACGATTTTGGGCATAGCTGGTTGTGATGTGAGCGCATACTTGCAAATCGTGAGTCGTTAAATAGGGAAATTCAGAAGGTGAAGCGTGCAGACGTTTTAAGGCGATCGGACGACCTTTATTCCACCCTCCTTTTGCATTTTGCGATTGTTCACGGGGTTGCAGCGAACTACTTTCTAAATTTGTCAAAGTCCAAATTAATCGGGTAGCTTGATTTTTAGATCCTGTGGTGACAGCGGGTTGGGTGAGGTTTGCTAGGGCATTCAGACAAAGTTCCCAAGCTTCTTGAGCATCAAGAATAGGTGCTATTGGCTGAAATTTTGTCCCCTCTCGTAAAATATCTGCGGCATCAGACCAATCCCGTGTTGAATCTAATTTGGCTAGGAGTTCTGCTGTTTCCATTGCAAACCATAAGTATCCCGTACTTCGAGTTCGCGAAATAAAGTCTTGAAGCGGCGCAACGAGACGCGATCGGGCTGCATCGACATCAGCCCAATACATACACAATGATGGAATTAGAACATCCCAAGGTGTATCTGGATATTCTAAGTCTGCGGCAAACAGAATTGTTTTTTTACCTAATGAGCCTTGTTTGAATTGTAAAAATGCTTCTAGAATTCCGTAGGTATTTGCAAAAATGCCCTTTTGTTTACGCCCCATTCCACAGTAGTCCAGCGCTTCTTGAAGTGACTCGTGGGAGCCTTCTTGAAGCAATGCAAGAATGAACAATAATCCCATTTCATCATCAAAGAAAATCTTACGTTTACTGGCAATCTTTCGGTGAATTGCTAAACAAGCCCGATAATGAATTAATGCCGGGACCAACTGTCCTTCTAGAAACTCAACCGCTGCTTTTAAAGGATAGCCATTGTGTTCAGGTGGTACTTCAAAAACAGCCATAGTCTTTATGACTTCTTCAATTTCACCACAGCCCAGCATCAACCGACAATATAATAACCGTTTCCAATCTGACACCTCAGGCTTGAGACAATCTTGGCGCAATAACTCGATCGCGTCTTCGGCTTCAATCAAATCCTGCATTGAATTTTCCAATACCGCCTTCAATACCCGATCGTACCAGTCCGGCGACAAACCCTTCATCCACTCTGCATCACAAGGATTATTCGCAAATCCTGCTATACAAATAGAAGGCGTTAGAAGTTGTCTGCCTGAACTATAGGCATAGTACTCATCAAATAACTTGTCGAGGGCCAAAACAGGATCTTGACGATATAAAACAATCCGAACTTCCCGTAAAAATCGCCCTTCACTATTAAAATATCGAGTTCCACCACTAAATCTTGTCGTGACGGGTAAGTAGTGGTACATCGCTTCTACCATCGCCGCAAAATGCTTTTCAACGACGGCATCCCGTGTGGCAATTTCTCGAATTAAATGAGGACATTGTACGCCCATCATTGTTGTTTCTAATAGCTCTTTGTAAATAAGAGACAGGAGCATTTGGTCATTAAAT
>JAJAYH010000133.1 GCA_026786325.1 Alkalinema sp. CAN_BIN05
CATCCGAGCCGAATAGCCCGCTGCCGTGACATAGCGCTCATAAGGAACCGTGTCCTCGGAGAAACTGCTGTAATACTCTTCAGTATCCAAAATCGCATCAACAACAGCATAGAAGCCCTTCTTGGCGGAAATATCGAAGTACTTATTAGTCTCATTACGACCATAAGTCGGGCGGCCCAGCAGACGACGATGGAGATACTCAATCGCCTTCATCACGTAGAGCGGTGTCCAATACATTTTCAGATAGACACTGGACTTGGCCAAACGACGAATAAACTCACGAACCGTAATTTCGCCGTTTTCCAGCTTAATTTCGTCCACAGTCAACCGCTGTCCCGAATACAAATCGCGACCAAAGACTTGGAAGTAACAAGCTTTAATCAATTTCTGAGCCGAGCTTTCAGAGAATTTAACGCTCACCCCTTGGCTAGACGGAGAGTTAAACGCCCCAACTCCTTTACGAGAAATCCCCGTAAAACTAGGCTGCTGGTCAAACTTAAAGACCTTTGGCCCAAGACTACCAGGATTGACACCCCGAGCGGCTGGGTTGCTGACCTGGTTGTTGATGCCGGGACCACGGGTAATCAGCAAACGACGCGTGTCTTTGCCAAATGGAGCCGGGTTGCTGTTGGGATTGCGGGTTTCCTTGGGGAAAATTGCACCAAATTGGTTTTCGATCGGGTCATTACCGCGACCGTAGACATGTTGTTCAGGCAATGGTTGATCGTAGGCCGCAAACGTCGTAATGAACTGAGGCACCTTGCGGAACGGAGCGCTGTAATTAAACAGATCCTGCTGTGGTCCCCAATTTCGGCATTCTTGAGCTTCTTGTCCCAATCCACGAAGGTACGGAACAGTCTCTTCACCGAAATAATCCGCATACTCATTCGAGTCTACTAACGCATCAACCAGCTTGCCTAAGCCGCCTGCTGAAACGATCGAGAAGTATTTCTGAACTTCTTCGCGAGACGATGGACCCCGGCCCAGAATATGCTTAAACGCAAGTTCCAGAGCGCGGCTGTTGATAAAGGGTAGGAAGAACTGGCTGCGATACAAAGGCGATTTACAAAGGCGACGAACAAACTCCTTCATGGAGATTTCGCCACTCTTAACTCTGGATTCCAGGTCAGAAATGCCTTGGGAGTATGCCTTAGTAATGTCGCGCTCAAAGACTTGACGGTATGCCGCCTTGATCACATCGTTCTTTTCAACCCCAGACAGCCCCGTCTTCATGACAAACTTCTGGCGACGTTCTGACGCGTTGAAGTAAATCTGAGGCAGTGAAAGACCTTGCAAGTCTTTAGAGGTCCGCTGACGAACTTTATTGGACGGCGTTGGGGCGCGGAATTCATTGATCAAAATCGTGAAATATTGATCAATAATTTCAGCCGCTTGAGCATCATTCTTAAAGTAAGACAACGATGCCGAGGCCATTTCTTGAAGGGCGACGATCGTGGCGGCAGTCGAACAAGCCGCTTCGATAATGTCGCGCAATCCGCGAGTGTTGACTTCAATGATGCTGGGGTCGCCCGCAACAATAGCGTAGGTGGTATACCGAAGGAACCAACTCATGTCCCGCAAGGACTTAGTCATATTCCCAGGACCGTAACGCGCCACATTAATCGGACGGAATCCGGGTGGAATGGGACCGCTACTAGAGGTAAACGCAGCCTTGAGTCCACCGAGTCCTTTACTGCTGCCGGAGGGCTGAGCATAGGTAGCTGTCCCGAGTTTCATACCTTCGCGGGTCGTGAGAACGGTGCCTGCGATCGTCATGATAGGCGCTTCCACTGGCTTCTCTAGGAAAGCCATGGGTGAACCGCCTGTAAAAATTCGATTGGCCGCACGGGACACAATCAGCTCCGAGTACTTCGTCAAAACCTGGGCGATTTCAATTCGCTTTGCACCGGATGCAAAGTACTGAATAAGCTGATCGAGTTCCCCTTTCGCCGGAAAGCGATCTTGCTGTTCGGCTTGGGAAATCGTGGTTAGAGCGACGGTTTGATAGAGTTGTGGGCGGGCCAAAGAGCTTCCACCACTTGCCTTAACACTCATTGGATTCTAAAGCTCCCTACGGATCGTTAACAGCATTGAAGTCTGACTGCCGCATGGGATAGCCATGAATCCTCTCAAAAAAGAGGCTCAAACCCCAGGGCAAACCTATTGAAAATACATTAGAACGTTTTTGAACCCGACAAGCCGTTTGTAAACAACTGTGACAAAGCTCTTGGACGCGTTTCAGATACCTAATTCTAGAGAGCCAAGGGAGTTCTGATGAGAAGCTCGATACCTTTCGTTACATTCTCCCGATTCACACTACATTTTCGATACAAAACAAAATCCACGAGACCATGGGGTTTGCCTGCTCCCGTCAGTCCCGTGGATTCATAGATTCTTAAGATATTGCTTAAGACATTGATTCTTCTATCGCCGCCAGCATTGTTGTCGTCAGAATTATTACCACAAGAGGCTTCCAGCTTTCGGACCAAATCCGCACCAGCAATGTCACATGGGAATCGTGATTGAATACGCCGAACAATAAGACACTTAAGGTCAGTCCAATTAAGGCCAAGAATAATAACTTAACAATTGTTCTTGATAAGTTAAAAAATGGCCCATATCGACGGCGAGGCGAAGAAGCGGACGATCGCTTAACTCTTGTATCGGATATGGGTGTATCGGACACGGGTGTATCAGATACGGGACGGCGAACTGGAACAAAATTGAATGGGGTATGAAGTGCCATAATGTGGCCTCCGAATGTTTACACATCGGTAAAGTAGTTAGAAGGGCGGAAATGATTGCCCCTCATGACCACCATAGTGGCTGACGCTGTTAATTAATGTCTGTTGGAGACTGTGGGATTCAGCAATAAGACCAGAGAGAACAAGCATTCTGGAGCTTTGAAATAATTGTGGGAAAATAGAGGGGAATGTGGGATTTTGCTGCTGTATCCTAACCTAAGTCTAAGTTCTAAGTTCTGACCGTTCTCAGTTTTTGACGTTACTCGCGAGTCGCCCATGACCTCCACGATCGGACCTAACACCGCTCTTGACGCATCTCTAGATGCCTTAAGTATCAACATCGTTCCAGATTCAGAACATCTCGACAACATTAAAACCCAGCTTGATCTGGTTCTTTTAGCCATCGAATCAATTACCAATGTTAGTTCAGAAGCCATGCTTCAAGCTGCAATAGACTTGGGGTTAGAGTCTATAGTGGCCGATCGAGTATCCCTCTGGCGACTGCGCCAATCGAATCCCCAGCGCAAGGGCCAAAGCGGTCGAAAAAAACTGGATGTTGAAGAAGCTCGTGCCCTAACCCTAATTAGCTGCCATCTGGCCAAAGCACACAACAGTGAAATTCGTCACGCAATAGCCCTACTCGAACAGCTTACTGAACAAAACCGAGCACCCCACCAAGACCCAATCCTGGGTGACTATCTGGATAAATTTCAAAATACCTACCAAGATCGGATGGACAATGCAGATCTTCCCACGCCCGATCTGCTCACACACTTGGCCCTAAAACTATTGATTGATCTATTGTTTTACAGCACCAACCAAGGATCCAGGAGACTATGGTCGGCCTTGCTCGATCGGTCCCTCATTGTCTAAATCAGCATTCAGGTCTTATCTACCCAGTTCAGGAATTCGATACGTTAAACTAACATCGTCACTCCCTGTTTTCTATTGTCATCTCGTCATTGCCTAATCTTTCCGCAGCAGTTGTTCTTACCATTTGCCATGACCGTTTCCCAAAACACTGAACTAGATCCATCGGCACTCACAACCCTGGGAAGTCCTGGATCCATACTGCGGCAGTACAGCGCCCCCACTTGCAAGCTGGAAATCTCCGCCAACCCATCAGCTTTATCACACTGGGCCAGAAAACTCGCCCTTAAAAATCAACGGTTTCTACTCAAATTTGAGGATTCGCGTGTCAGTGAAGACCAATGGACGACATTGCGAGGCGATCGGCTCAAACTAGAAGCCCTGACCGAAGCCGTTGCAACCTACGTCCAAACGTTCCTGAGCCAATCCAAAAACCTGGAACGATCGCAGGACAGCGACGATCTCACGGGCATCATTCTGCCAGAATTTTCCAACCAAACCATCTCCCTTCAACCCAAAGGTTTACTTTCTCACACGCTTCATCTTGGCCCGATCGTCTCAGACCGCTCCGAAGGCAGCATTACCCTCTCATCCACACAGCTTGCCGACCTAGCATCAGTCTTAGATGAACACAGTAGTGAGACGTTAGCCATTCCCACGCTTAATCGGGATACGGCTTGGATTCGATCGCCTGTAGCCTGGGGCAAAATTGCAGCATTATCATTACTTTCTGTCGGAGTCACTGCAACGGTTCTACGACAGTTCGACCCAAAACCCGCCCCCAGTTTAATTGCATCCCAGGCCAGCGATCAACGTCTCACCCCGCCGTCCATTCCTCAGCCAACGCCTACTAATCCTTTATTCCAGCCCAATACCCTTCCTGGTATTCAACCAGGAACGATCGCCGCTAACCCGAATTCTCCACTCAACAACAATTCCGTCACAGTTGACAAAAATATATCGTCAACTTCAACAACCTCACCCTCGATCGATAACCCTAAAGACAACAAGTTGAATATTCCAGTTGCGCCCCCACTCGACGGAGCCAAACCGATCGAAAATCCACCTCCAAAGAACGCATCATCCGCGACCAAAAAGCTCGCCAGCAATCAATCTGTAACAGAACAAGGCCAACCCTTGGCACCGAATCCGGCCACTGCACCGATCGCCCCAATTACTGCGTCCAAACCATTCTCAGATGCGAGTTCAAGAGCAGATAATGATCCCGCCCCACCCCTAGATCTCACTATTCAAATCGGAGTAATCCAATCCAAGGTTCCAACCAAATGGACTCCGCCTGAGAAATTTTCTGGAGACATCACATATTTAATGGAAGTGTCTGCTGCCGGAACCGTTATTTCTGTAATTCCAGAAGGACAAGGTTTACCTGCTGCTGAAGCCATTGTGCCGAAGAAAGGTGAAACGATCGCTCCGGCACTTGCTAAAAATAGCCAACCGTACAGAGTTCGCATTTTCTTCTATACAAATGGCGACGTAAGTGTAAAGCGAGCATACTAAAAACTCAACCTAGTAAATCTCTACAGATAAGCTGTAATCGCTCTTACGTTTATTCGCTGATACTTCCAAAACGTAGTCGCCATCCATCGGCAACCGTCCCTGCCACGAACTCGACTGAACCGACGTGCCACCAATCCGATCGCCATGGGGACTAATCAAGCTGACCGCCACATCACCCTGAACACCATTAATAATCATTATTTTATTGTTTTGAGCCTTAACAATATATCGCCTCAAATGCTTAAGGCTTAATTCTCCCGTCACCGTAGTACCACTTCTTCCCGTTGCAAATTTGAGCCGTTGTGTCTGTATATTCACCTCGCGATTTAACGGTGTTATCGAAATATCTAAGGCATGAACACCCGTCCCTGAAACCCGGACAGAATAGGTATCATTAGCAGGCAACGTTCCTGTCCAACTTCGCGTTTGAATCGAGGATGTCTCCAAAGGCATTCCGTTCGCCCGAGTAATGTTCATCAACACACTAGATCCATTCAGAGACACACTCATGATCTGCCCCCGTAATGCCTTTAAGGTATAAACCTGTGTACTGTTGCCCTGAAGATTCCCCGCCACCATTTTCGACATTTCTCCCGCATTAAATAAAATTTCAGCAGGTTCACCGGGATTCGCAGCAATCACAGAGTCAACGGATTGGACAACGGACTCATTCTGCAATAGTTGAGCGTTACTCGAAGGCATTGGACCTCGGAAAATGAAGGTTCCCATTCCCAAAAGTGCGAGGATGCTTCCGATAATTGCAATTCGGGGAGAAATCAAATTCAATGACAACGATCGGACTGCTTTCCCAGATTGAGGTGTGGTAACAGAATGAACAGAACGAGAAAACCCAAGCCAATCACGCAGATCTCGATGAACGCTAATATCCTGACTCGAATCCAATGGAGTTGCAAATACAATATCGTCTCCACCCCCTGGATCCATAAGCATCTGAGTAGCAGGAGCTTGGTCGCCTAGAATCGGCAGCAAATCCAGCCAAACTCGACGAGCTGTGGGATAGCGATCGTCGGGATGCAAGAACAACATCTTGCGCAGAATTTCAGCCAACGGCGCACTGATATTGGCATGAGCTTCCCACTCCCATTCCAATGTCTGACTGTTAAGCAATGAACTCGGCTCGCGCCCGGTCAACAGAACTAAACAAGTTGCCGCCAATGAATAAAGATCGTTGTGAGGTTTTACATTTCCCGTCTGAAGCTGTTCTGGGGGAGAATAACCAATTTTGCCAACCCATGTCATTGATGACACTAAAGCTAACCCACTGGTCGCCTCTTTCACAGCAGCAAAATCAATTAAAACTGGAAGCCCTTGCTGGGAGCCATTGTCTGAACCATTGTCTGAACCAGTCTCAGTAACATGAGGCGACAGAATGATATTGTCTGGGGTGATGTCCCGATGGATGATGTTCCGATCGTGAAGATAACTCAACACGGGTAAAAGATTGGCCAAAAGATGAAGCACTTCCGTTTCAGAGAACCGTTTGTTGTCTTCTTTCTTTCGTTGGTTTAGAAGCGATCGATAGGTATCGCCCTTAACGTAGTCTTGAACCAAAAATAAACGATTATCCTCCTCAAATGCCGCCCAAAATCGTGGAATTTGGGGATGCTGAATTTGATACAAAATACTGGCTTCACGATAAAATAAATCCCTAGCTTTGCTAACCAGCGATTCATCTTGATAGGAGACAGAAAACTCCTTGATTACGCAAGATTCCTGAAATCGCTCTTGGTCTAATGCGAGATAGGTTCGGACAAACCCGCCTTGCCCCAAGACCCGATGGATCAAGTAGCGTTGTCTCAGCAGCATGGTATTCGGAAGAGAAGAAGCCATCACAGGAGTCAAGGTTTAAAGTAGTGTTAGAAAGCGATGCAGACATTCAGGGTGTATTATGTTGTTTATATAACTTAGTAATAAGCGAAGCTCCAATGGGTCATGACCCCCTATCACTTGACTCAATGGAGAAGTTACGCGAAACTGAGGTAGATCGTATTAGTGATCATGATGGAAACTCTCGAATTTGTGATCTATCCTGATGGCCGAGTTCAAGAGAAGGTGACTGGGATTACCGGATGTTCTTGTGCGGAGGTGACTGCCGCGATCGAAGCTAAGCTTGGCTTAGTCCTTAAACAGGAAAACACATCCGAATATTTTGCTCAGCATCAGGCTCCGGAAACCTTCATTACCAACAATGCTCAGGATTCATCCACAAGCAACTGGTAACTAGGTTTTTTACGTTAAGATAACTTCGTACGTCCACCCTTCACAAACACGCCGTTATGTCGCATTTTAGTCAAATTAAAACGCAGCTTCGCAACCTTCCGACGTTGAAAGTAACGCTTTCAGATTTGGGGATGGATTATAAAGAAGGTCCATGCCCTGTGCGTGGATATAAAGGCATGACTGAGTCAGCAGAGCTTGTCATAGCGCAGGAAAACGGCTATGACATCGGTTTTGTCTGGAATGGGGTTTCGCACGAAATGGTGACTGACCTCCAGTTTTGGAATCAAGCTAGCTCTGTCGATCGATTCCTGAAGCAAATCACTCAGCGCTATGCCTACAACATCATCCTTCAAGAGACATCGCAGCAGGGCTTTAATGTAGCTGAACAGCAGCGATCCGAGGATGGCACCATTCGCATTGTGCTTCAACGTTGGAGTGCTTAGTTTAGGACTGCGCCTAGTTTAGGAGTGTAGAGTCGATGTCTAAATTCCCTCCACAGCTTTCGTTTAACGAAATCAATGATTTTCCAGAGCGATCCGGTCTAGAGCCAGAACTGGGGTTTCAAGGTGGAGATTTGGATGCGCGATCGGGGTACGAACCGGAACTTGGGGGCATGTTAGCCCAGCGTGGAGTTTACGTTGATGAGGGAACTTGTATCGGTTGTCGGTACTGTTCCCATGTGGCTCGAAATACGTTTTACATTGAGCCGGACTATGGACGATCGCGGGTGATTCGGCAAGATGGTGATTCGGAAGATCTAATTCAAGAAGCGATAGAAACCTGCCCCGTCGATTGTATCCACTGGGTTGAGTATAAAGATCTGAAATTGTTAGAAGATGAGCGTCAATACCAGACGCTGCAGCCAGTTGGAATGCCATGTGACCCATCCCTACAAGTTGTGGGTGCACGAAATGCCAAGCTTAAGCGACAAAGAAAGTCACAGAGATAAACAGTTAGACATTTAGAATGATTCACGTTCTGAAGGATATTCAGTCTCCATTAAGAGATCTTACAAATATTGTGGACTCTCATCTAATACACCGATAGATTCCTGGGTCGCGATCGTTGTTTGAATGACAAACGGCAAATTTGCGCCAATTAATCCACGTCTAATTCGTTCAGGAGATTCATTAAACAGAACAAATAATGGATAGATTTTATCAGCACCTTCATTGAGCATATGCTGATAGCGCAACGGAAAAATCCATTCATAGTCTGTCGCGAGTAGAACCTGCGTTTGTCGCCAACGGCTCAAGAGATCCGAAAGATCCTCATCAGGACGATGGATAAAAACAAAAATTTCGCGACCAGTCTTAATTTTCCACTCGGGATCACACATCAACAACGCCACATCACAAGGCAATTGTATTGTTTCAGATACAGTTATTCCACCGTATGAAACTCCAGCCATTGGTTGAGATTTGCGAAGCTTCACAATAGGAAGCGGCATCGTAATCAAACTCTCTTCCGATCGTCGCATACTTGGCATGAGTTCCAAGTATGGACGATGTAAACGAAGTAGCTCAATGGCATCAAATATCGAGCTATAAATCGACAACAGTTCTTCGTAATCTTCTTTTTGGACGGCCATGATTTTGAACGCTAGCCCAATTTCTCGAATACTTTGAACATCGGCAAATACATCGCCAACAAAATAGAACCCACCATTCCCCCTAGGAGAAGAATCATGATCGGCTCCATAATACTTGTCAGTGCTTTCACGGCTTGTTCGATTTCATCTTCATAAAAGTCCGCTACTTTCATCAGCATTTTGTCAAGTTCTCCGGTTTCCTCACCAATGCTAATCATTTGAATCGCCATGGAGGGGAACACTTGTGCTTTCTGAAGGGCAAGACTAATCACACCGCCGTTCTGAATCTCGTATCGAGCTTCATCCACCGCACCCGAAATCACCACATTACCAGCCGTATCTCGGACAATTTCAAGACAAGTCAAAATCGGAACCCCCGATCGGGTCAGCGCTCCAAAGGTCCGACAAAATCTAGCCGTTGCAGTCTTCTGGATCAAATCACCAAATAATGGCATTTTCAAAAAGACTCGATCCATAGTTTCGCGGCCTACACGGGTATTGTAATAGCGTTTGTAAGCGAAGGGAATTAACAGCACAATAATGATCAAAATAATCACATTTGGACTTCTCAAGAAATTACTAATGTCTACCATTGCTTGAGTAAAGGCAGGTAAGTCCGTACCGATGTCCTTAAAAATTCCAGCAAAAACCGGAATAATGAAAATTGTCATAGCCAAAAATATGACTGTTGCCAAGCCTCCAACGACTACCGGATAGGCCATAGCTGACTTGATTTGGTTTTGTAGTCGAGCAGTATCTTCTAACAGCTTAGCTAATCGATCGAGGACTTCATCTAAAACTCCGCCAACTTCCCCAGCCTCAATCATACTCACGTAGAGATTGTCAAAGGATTCAGGATGTTTCCGCATTGCCTCAGATAGGCTGACCCCCTGTTGAATATCAGTCCCAATAGCAGTTAGAGCGAGCTTAAATTTAGGATTTGTACATTGCTCAGACAACACGCCCAACCCACGAACCATGGCAACCCCAGCGCTCGTCAGCACCGAGAACTGCCTGGAAAAAATTGCTTTATCCTTGACCGTAACTTTCACCAGGGACGTTTGAAACTTTTGCAGATCAAAACTGACAGCGCCACCACTCTGTTTCAATTCCTGAACTAGTAAACCTTGCTCACGGAGATTAGATCGGGCCTCAGAGAGATTAGATGCGGTAATCTTTTGTTTGACAAGAGTTCCTTTCGCATCTCGAACACGGGCAATAAAGGTTGGCATGGGTTGTGGGTTCCGTTACGAATCAGGATTAATGATAGGTGAGGTTTTCTGAATTAGCGATCGACAACATCACGAAATGCGTCAAATGGACATAATCTATCTAAAATTTGACGCATTTTAAAAACTAAAGAACGTTATCGCTTAGCCGTTACCGCTGCGCCGCCAATCAATCGCTGCATTTCATCCGGACGTGAGGTTTTGGATGCTGCGGCTTCAAAGGTAATCAAGCCCTCCTTGTATAGATCGGCTAGAACTTTTTCCAGCGTCTTCATCCCCAGTTTACCGCCCGTTTGAATAGCCGAATAAATCTGGGCTGTTTTCCCTTCTCGGATCAAGTTAGAAATGGCCGGAGTCACAATCATGATTTCTTGGGCCATGATTCGACCGTATTCGCCAGGTTTGACGTTTTTCTTCGGCACTAGGGTTTGGCTGAAGACCGCGACCAGGGAGTTGGAAAGTTGGACACGGACTTGGGTTTGACGTTCTGCTGGAAATACGTCAATCATCCGATCGACGGTTTGAGATGCAGAACTGGTGTGCAAGGTACCGAATACTAAGTGTCCAGTTTCGGCAGCACTAATAGCGAGGGAAATAGTTTCCAAATCTCGCATTTCTCCCACCAAGATGATATCTGGATCTTCCCGGAGAGCAGCTTTTAGTGCATTTTCAA
>JAJAYH010000134.1 GCA_026786325.1 Alkalinema sp. CAN_BIN05
AAATCTAGGTTGGGTGGCGGGCGAGGTAAGTGCGTTGCCCAGCAGAAATTTGTTGGAACGCTATGCCGATCGGGCCGAGACTCTCTCGCAAAAACACACCTTAGCCAATCCCTTTTCACCCTACGGCCAAACTGCTAATCTTGCCGTCCGCAAAGTCTGTTTTAGTGAGGTTGGATTATTTCGACCCTATCTGACCACAGGCGGCGATGCGGATCAATGCTGGCGAATTTTACGCGAAACCGATCGGCAATGGCAGTTTGCGCCAAATGCTGTTGTGCGTCATCGTCACCGATCGACCCTTAAAGAGCTAATGAGTCAATGGCAGCGCTATGGCCGATCGAATCGATTTCTCCATGATCTTCATGGAATCGAACTGATGAAATTACCCAAATTATCCTATTACGCCTATCGTCTCAGTCGTTGGGCCTTTAAAGAGTTGCCGATCGCACTGGTTACGCGAAATTTATTAGATGCACTTTCCACTCCCGTGGGGCTGTTATGTTTACGATCGCGGTGGCGCGGCCAACTGAATGCGACCTTGCCCAACTCCGCCCGAGAGATTCCAGCCCTGACCGAACCTCAACCCGAATACGGGGAACCGCAAATCTCATCCAAGCCATTGCGGTAGAGTTAAGACAACATAATGTTTATTTTCCAAACGAAGGCTGTAAATAATGAGCGATCAACTTCTCCTCGTCGATGACGAACCCGCATTGCGATCGGCGGTCCAAGCCTATCTTGAAGAAAGTGGCTTCACGGTACAGACTGCCACCAATGGCAACGAAGGCTGGGAGATGGTCCAACGCTTTACGCCCGACTTGGTGATTAGTGATGTGATGATGCCTCAGGCAGATGGCTATCAATTTTTGAAAAAGCTTCGGGATGATGTACGGTTTCAAGCATTGCCTGTGATTTTTTTGACAGCACGGGGCATGACGGGCGATCGGATTACGGGCTATGACGCGGGATGAGATGCTTACATTTCCAAGCCGTTCGATCCAGATGAGTTGGTCGCCATTATCAAAAGTATCCTCACACGCCAACGAGCAGCCCAAGCCGGATCCGGTGATGTCGAAAATCCAGATGTCGCCGAACTCGCCCGCCAAATCAAAGAAATTAAAGCACTACTTACCCAGAAAAATGTCTTCCAACCGAGCGGCCCACCCGTCAACATCGACTTCACTCCGCGTGAACAAAGCGTGTTGGAACTGGTCGTCGATGGCCTAATGAATAAAGAAATTGCCCGTCGTCTAGAAACGAGTGTCCGAAATGTCGAAAAATATGTCAGCCGATTGTTTACAAAAACAGGCACGAACAGCCGGACTGAGTTAGTTCGATTTGCGCTAGAACATGGATTGATCCCGCCCCGATCGATCTAATACTTGTTAAAACTTAATGTGATTTATCTAATGGATCCTAATTGATGGATAGGATGCATTAGATAAATAGCAACTAATTCATTACTTTTTGTAAAGTGTCAATTCACACACTCACTAGACTCTTGCATTACAGTAAGAAATATTAATAGAAACTGAGATAAAAATATCTAAAAAATAATTTTAGACGAGTCAATTCACTTGGAGGCACCTCCCATGGCGGTTGTTTCGGCAGGTACACTCATGTGTGAAAGACCGTTGTATGAACGGAGACCCCCATCACAGGATTGTGATTCATTACGGAGAGTCTTTTCGTCTATTGATGAAAATAGTTGTCCGACGATTTATAACTTCCACATGCACACCACGCATTCTGATGGGCAATTGAGTCCCGATCGGCTAGTGGAGCAGGCATTAGAAATTGGCCTAAGCGGATTTGCGATTACGGATCATCATTCAGTTTCTGGCTCTAGAGCCGCACAGCAGTATCTTCAAGACTGGAGTTCAGCGCCTGAAAATTTAGACAAAAAAACGCCCCATCTTTGGTTTGGAACGGAAATTACGTCTCAATTGCTCGATATTGAGGTGCATATTTTAGGCTATGCCTTTGATCCAGAGCATCCCGCGATCGCCAGTTATCTTCAAGGTACCTCTCCAAAGGGCGATCGGGCGCAGGCACATCGGGTCGTCACCGCCATTCAAAAAAGTGGTGGGATTGCCGTTTTAGCCCATCCCGTTCGTTATCGCAAGCCCTATGAACAGCTCATTCCAGCAGCGGTGATGATTGGGATTGATGGCGTGGAAACGTTCTATGCCTATGGAAATCCAAAACCTTGGAAAGCAAGTGTTGAAGAGACTCAAAAGGTGGGAGAACTGAGTGACCACTACAAACTTTTGAATACCTGTGGGACTGATACTCATGGTAAAAGCCTACTTCAACGGGTCTAAAACAGTGCTAAATGGTTATTTCTAAACAGGGTCAAAGCCCCGAGAAAATCCGGGGCTAACCATTAGAAACGATACGCTACAAAAATTAATATTCCACTGGTAATAACTAACAGCGCGACTAACCCAATGGACTGACCAAGATGTTTAGAAGAGTCACGTTCCATAGGAGGCTCGCTGCAAATTATTGCGTAAATTTGGATACCCAAAACCTTAGCAGTTGTGTCAGGGGATCAGTGATTTTGTTCACTAAACTTGGTGTGATTAAGATAAACCCTAATACTGGAAACTACTATTAATCTTTCATTATTTAAAGACTTAAATCTAAAAGTGATGACTCATTATTTGTTGCGGTTTGTATGGTGTTTTGACTGTTGGTGTTAAGAGGGCATTTGAAAAGGTTTTCCATTGGTATCAAAAGACCCGATCCCCCTAAATCCCCTACGTCCTACGGGCAGGCTACGCCATAAAAAAGGGGGACTATGAGTTGAATTCCGGTTCCCCCTTTCTAAGGGGGCTAGGGGGATCGGGTCTCAATCGTCACAACCTTCGACTTTTCAAACATCCTCTAACTCCGATCGCATCTACCCTCCGGCAAAATTAACATCGCATCCCCAAACGAGAAAAAACGATAGTCCTTCTTAATTGCTTCGGCGTAGACCTCTAGTAGTCGCGATCGCCCCATTAATGCACTCACCATCATCATTAGGCTCGACTTCGGCAGATGAAAATTGGTCACTAATCCATCCACCACGCGCCACTCGTAGCCTGGATAGATAAACATATTGGTTTTGCCGCAATAGGGCTGAAGAAAACCCGAACTAGCCGCACCTTCCAACGATCGAACACTCGTCGTCCCCACCGCAAACACGCGCCCGCCCCGCGCTTTGGTCTGCTGAACCTTGTCAACCGTTTCCGACGACACCTCAATCCATTCGCCGTGCATCTCGTGCTGCGTGATATCTTCAGTCTCCACCGGGCGGAAGGTTCCGATGCCCACATGTAACGTCACAAAGGCCCGATCGATACCTTTCGCAGCTAGTCTATCCAGCAATTCTGGTGTGAAATGCAATCCCGCTGTCGGAGCTGCTGCTGCGCCTAAGGTTTCGGCGTACACCGTTTGGTAGCGGTCATCCTGGGCTGTGGACTGGGTAATGTAAGGTGGCAACGGCATATGGCCATAGTCATCCACAACCTCTAGCAGCGATTGTCCATTTTCTACCGTAAACTCCAGAATCCGGCCCCCACTCGCGTCATCCCGATCACTTACAACAGCGCTAAGGCCGCCCACTGCCCCCATATTTGAAGTGAAATGAATCTCTGCACCGGGCTGGAGCTTGCGTCCCGGCTTAACCAACGCCAACCAACAATTGTGCGATCGTTCCTCCAAAAGTAAAACTTCTACCTTGCTTCCCGTGGTCTTGTGACCATAGAGGCGCGCTGGAATCACCTTCGTATTATTGAGAACCAAGAGATCTCCTGGTTTCAGGATTTTGTCTAAGTCGTAAAAATGACGATGCTCAACGCTATCTGAAATCACTAAAAGCTTGGAATGGTCTCGCGGCTCGGCGGGATTTTGGGCTATGTAGCCATCTGGAAGCAGGTAGTCGTAGCTAGAAAGTTGACGATCGGGATCCATGGGAATCGTTATTAGGGATGAAGTTTGAGGTGGAGATAAATTATTTCGTGGTCAAATCTATAATAATTATAAAGAAACTCTGTAATTGTTCGGTCCAATGCATTCAGATATGGCTTATAGTGACGAGTAATAAGAGTTCAGAAATACAGAATTAATTAACAAGTTTTATAGCGCGAGTGATAGCTCGACATTTGGGTAGTCTCCCGTTCCAACGTTGGAGACATGCCCTCTAATCGAAACGCACAATGCGCTGAGAAATTAAAGTATTGCATTTGCAGGACAGTCATTGCTATGGATTACCTTTATTACCTCGCGAACGCCAGCTTAACCCTGAGAATTGTAGAGTTTCTACACGTTGGCACTCAATTACCGCTAGGCTTCATGACCGTGATTCATCGTCTTGATGGATGGGTTGTTCGAGTCAAGTTTGCACGCCCAATGGATTCTCAACAAGATGGAGACTTTAGATCCTTTCTAAATGAGCTTGGCATTCCTTATGATCCCAATATTCGGGTCAAGATGGCGCTTTGGGGGTTAGAGAACGGTCAAAGTCCGGTGGAAGTGATGCAGCAATATCAAATTGCGGTTGTTTCCCATGGTCGTCCCGATCGGGTTGAGATTGAAGCCTTCCGCGAGCAATTTGTTCAAGGATTAGGCTACTGTCCTGAAACGTTGGCCTAGATTTATTTTTTTGCCGAACTTGCATGAACGATCGCTCGAACGGCGAGATTTTATGTCACAGCTTTATCACATAGATTTTTACAACATCGGTTGTTCAAATGCATGGACTAAATAATTAATCAATATGAACTCATGTTTTTCAAACGTCCGGGTAAAACCACTTAGGCGTTTAGTTTTGGGGTAGTGGGCTGGTTGGCTCTGCACTGGTTGGTTCTGCACTGGTTGCCACTGCACTAGAGCAATATCGAAGCGGCAGTTCCGGGATTGATGTTTGGGATTTTTTACTAAAAATAGTTGGGCAGTCTTCCAAAGCTTAATTTGCTTGCTGCGAGTGACGGCCAACACGCCATCTTGGTCGATGTTGTGGGACGATCGGGTTTTAACTTCAATAAATATTAGATCGCCGCTTCTGTTCAGTGCGATGATGTCAATCTCGCCTATTACACAATGCCAGCGTTGAGCCAGAACTCTGCCTCCTTTCGTCGGAATCCATAGCGCGATTAGATCTTCGCCCGATCGTCCAAGTTCGTCTGTTGCGGGCATGATGGTAAATTTAGGATTGATTTTGTCTTTAAGAGTGGTTAGTGATCATGGTTAGAGCGCACATTCTAGATTATTGCCGTCAACAAATCCGTTGTCTGTTTCAAATTGTCATGACGATCGTAATTGTGGGGGCGGGACTGGTTTGGGGGAATGCCGCAGCTATTGCGGATGACTATACGAAAGATGTACTGATTCGGGTGGATATGTCTGGCAAAGACCTGAGGGATTCTCAGTTTAACCATACCAATTTGCGAGAGTCGAATCTAAGCAATACCAACCTTCGTGCCGTAAATTTATTCGCGGCAAATTTAGAGTTTGTTAATCTATCGGGCGCTGATTTGAGTTTTGCGACCTTGGAAAGTGCTCGGATTACCGATGCGAATCTAACCAATGCCAATTTAGAAGGTGCATATACCTCCAATGCAAAGTTCGATCGGTCCAATATTGAGGGCGCGGATTTTACGGACGTAGACATGCGAGAGGATATGCGTAAAGATTTATGTAAGGTTGCCTCTGG
>JAJAYH010000135.1 GCA_026786325.1 Alkalinema sp. CAN_BIN05
AAATAAGGCAACCGATCGCACCATTCGATCGCCATAATTCCTAGGGGCGCTTCTGTTCCATCCCAATAGCCTTCGAGATAGAGTTCTGCAACTTCGGGCGGTGTGAGACGGTAAAGATCGAGGTGATAAAGCGGGACTCGACCGTCATGATATTCATTCAACAGTGTAAACGTCGGACTTTCGAGGGTTTCAACCAAACCCAATCCGACCCCAATACCCTTAACAAGACTCGTTTTTCCGGTCCCTAAATCTCCCGTCAAAAGTAAGACAGTGCCCGGTTTTAGGTTTTTTCCCAGTCGGACACCGAGATCATGAGTCGCTTGGAGATTAGGCAGATTAAGGTGATTCATGACTTCTGTTCAAGTTTCATGGCAGCGTACCAACGTAACAAGACTTTCGCTAACCGATCGGAATTATGACGCACAAATCCTTCACTATCTTCCTCCATCACATCCGCCCGAATAATCCGTCGGCCCAAACTTGTCACCCGATCGGTATCGAGAACAACGGGAATTGCGCCTTCTTTTGCATAGTTTTCAATCGACGACTTCGAGGGTGGGCGGCGCTGAACTAACACCGCATCAAATAACGGAAAGCCACAAATTTCATCGATCGCCTCAATATGATCAGCAACGCTGTAACCATCCGTTTCGCCCGGTTGAGTCATGACATTCGAGACATAAACACAGGGAACTGGGGTCGCAGCGATCGCTTCACGGATTTCAGGAACTAGCAAATTAGGGACAATGCTGGTGTAAAGACTGCCCGGTCCGATGATGATAAAATCTGCATTACGAATGGCTTGGATGGCCTTGGGCAATGCTGGGGGATTGGCTGGAGTACAGCCAATTTTGACGATTTTGCCCCGCGCCTCGGGAATTTGAGATTCCCCTTCAATACGGCGACCGTCTTCAAGTTCGGCCCAGAGGCGCACGTCGCTGAGGGTAGCGGGAAACACTTCGCCCTTAATAGCTAGCACTTTTGAACTTGCTTCCACCGCCCGCTCTAAATCACCACTCACTTCGCTGAGGGCCGTCAAAAAAAGATTACCAAAGCTATGACCAACTAATCCGTCTCCGGCTTGAAATCGATATTGAAACAATTCAGTAATCAGTTTTTCTTCATCCGCCAAGGCCGCTAGACAGTTACGAATGTCACCGGGCGGCAACACCCCAATTTCCCGACGCAGTCGCCCGGAGGATCCACCATCATCGGCCACGGTCACGATCGCGACCAAATTTGTACTGAGCAATTTTAATCCACGCAGCAATGTACTCAGTCCGGTTCCACCGCCAATCACGACAATTCTTGGGCCTCGATTCAAGCGCCGATGATCCCAAATCATATCGACCAGGCGTTGATCATGATCTGGAATTAACACTTCAGTAATGGAATTAAACGTGCGGGTTTGCCCCAGCCACACCAACGCTATGCCTGTCAAAATCACAATAGGACCGCTGATGTAATTCGGCACCGTGTGAGCGATATATTCTAGAAGATCACTAGAAAACTGAGTTAGATAAAAAATCGGTGTGAGCTTCACCCAAATCGCAAAGCCCAAGGAAATCATCAACACCCCACCCGCACTAATCAACATCCATCGCTTCATGGACATTCCAGGGGTCATCCATTTCATCCATTTGCCCAGGCCGTCCGGGAGCATCATCATCCAATGAGGTGACGCTTCTTGGCGCGATCGGAACCGACGAACCGATCGCAAACGTCGAGCAGATCGAACGGCTTGTTTAAAGGAACGATGTGCTGTCATGCTTTTAGTTAACCAGATAAATAATTCCCTACTTGATTCCCTAACTTGGTCACAATAAAATAATCAGTAATTCAGTAATACTGAGAAGAATAACGTAGGTTCTTGGTTCTGGAAGTATTCCCTCAAAGAAAACACTAGAACTTAAAATAGATAACAAATATAGTCCGACTTATTGAATCATGTAGATTGGGTTTTGTTAAATGACACCGTCTTCTGTATCGCCATCGGGAATACCGTCTGCATCATCATCAGGAATCCCGTCCATAGCGCCACCATTAGTAGAACTCAGAAATGTATCGAAGTCGTTTGGATCGCAGAAGGTTTTAGACGGCATTAGCTTAAAAATTTATCCCGGCGAGGCCATGGCTATTATTGGGCCATCCGGAACTGGAAAATCGACGGTGCTTCGGGTGATTGCGGGCTTGGTGGCGGCTGATTCAGGGGAGATTCTTGTCCAGGGAAAACTCCGTCAAGGATTGGCCGAAGACAACTTGGCTAGCAGCGGCATTGGCATGGTGTTTCAGCAGGCGGCGCTGTTTGATTCCTTAACGGTGGAGGAGAATGTGGGCTTCCTGCTCTATCAACATTCAACCTTGAACCCAGCCGAAATCCGCGTGTTGGTGAGCCAATGTTTAAAGACCGTAGGATTGCCGAATATTGGCGACAGGTATCCAGCGGAACTATCCGGTGGAATGCGAAAGCGGGTAAGTTTTGCACGGGCAATTTTGGAAAATCCGCAAAATCCCGACGATACGCCAAATGTATTGTTGTACGATGAACCAACAGCGGGCTTGGATCCGATCGCTTCCACTATTATTGAAGATTTAGTCTGTAAGGTGCGTCGAACAGCCGGACGAGGGCGCAGTTCGGTGATGGTGACGCATCAGGAAAGTACAATTCGACGGACGGCAGAACGCGTGTTGTTTTTATATGACGGCCAAGTGCAGTGGGATCGCCCGATGGAGGAGATTGATACAACGGATAATGCGTTGGTGCGTCAATTTTTTGCGGGCAGCGTGACGGGACCGATTCGGGTTGTGGATTAGTTGATTTTAAAGTTTAGATTTTACCGAATTAAATGGAGCTTAGAGTTATGGCAACAAGGCTAGGGCGGGAAGGAATATTAGGGCTGTTTATTTTGGGTGGATTAGGGGCATTGGGGGCAAGTGTGCTTTGGCTCCGGGGCGCAACCTTCGGGCAGTCTAGTTATGAGGTGGTGGTGCAATTTAAGGATGCGGCTGGGTTATCTGAGGGAGCTGTTGTGCGCTATCGGGGTAGCACTGTTGGCACTGTACGAGGCGTAAGCTTTGGGGACGAAGGCGTGACGGTGAAGCTGCGGATTGACCAGCCGGAATTGCGGGTGCCGAAAAATTCGCTTTTTAATGTGAATCAATCTAGCTTTTTAGGTGCAAGTAGTTTGGATATTGTGCCGCCGGATGTAGCCATAAATACGGCGACTAAGCCTCGGGATGGAAACTGCGATCGGGCGGTAATTCTTTGTGATGGTGCGAAGGTTCGGGGGCAGATTGGGGTGAGTACGGAGGCTCTGTTGAGGGGAACTATCAAATTCACGACGGCCTATAGCAGCCCTGAGTTTGTGGGAAATTTAATCGCGTTAACGAAAAGTTCTAATGCGGCGGCGTTGGAACTGGCGAAGGTCAGTAAGGAATTTGGGCTATTGGCGCAGACGAGTCGTCAGGAGTTACGGACGGTATCAGGGACAAGTGTTGCGACGATGCAAAATTTTTCTACCACGGCTCAGTCATTAACCCAAACCTCAAACAGGGCTAATCTCACGCTTGCTCAAGTGAGTGGGCTGATGAATGAAAACCGATCGCTGCTAGTCGGGACACTGGATAATCTCAATCAAAGCAGTGGATCGCTGAAAGTAGCGATCGCCAAAATGGGTCCGGCGATCGATCGGGTGACGGGCGGACAATTGCTCCAAAACTTAGAAACTCTGTCGGCGAATGCAGCGATCGCGTCCGTTAATTTGCGGGATGCATCGAAAGCGGTCAATGACCCAATCAATGTGTTGATGCTTCAGCAGACCTTGGATTCGGCACGGGCAACCTTTCAGAATACGCAAAAGCTAACTACAGATTTAGACGATTTGATGGGCGATCCAAAACTGCGGGAAAATTTGCGGAGTTTAATTAATGGGTTGAGTAAGTTGGTGTCGAGTTCGCAACAAGTGGAACAGCGGGCCAATGTCGCGCAGCAGTTGGAACCCTTGGTTATTCAGGCACAGCGCAAAGAATTGGCCCGACGGGTTGGGCAAGTTGAATCTCTGCCAGAATCATCCCCAAACGCTGTTCTTGGTCAGGAGCAGCCGGGGAAGTGAAGACGATCGTTCCACCGAAAGATGAATGATATTGCTGAACGATCGCTTGTTTGACGAGACAAGGGGACGACGTTTTATAATTGATAAGTATTCTTGGCTTCTTGATGGAAGCTGGATGGAGGACCGATCGCCTTTTAGAGATGACTAATAGAGATGACTAAGCCAACGCTTTCGCCAACCCATTACGAATTATTAGAAGTATCCGCCACGGCCACTGGAGATGAGATTAAACAATCTTTTCGACGATTGGCAAAAATATTTCATCCCGATCGCCATAGCAACAGTATCCAACAAACCCAGTTTCTCGAAAAATTTCAAATCCTCAGTGCCGCCTACGAAGTCCTCAGCGACAGCCATCAACGACGGGCTTACGATCAAATGTTGCGCTATGGTCCAGGGCAAACCACCGAAACCCGGACCGATCGTACAGAATCCGCCCGACGACAGTACAACGCCAGACGCAAACAGGAAACCGCACAACCGGACGACCTTCTAGAACAATGGATGAAACGAGTTTACAAACCTGTAGTGCGGTTGATGGGCGAAATACTGAAACCACTCCGATCGCAGATTAAGGCACTGTCGGCGGATCCCTTTGATGATGATCTAATGGAGGCGTTCATGCTCTATATCGAAGAATGCCGAACCAAAATTGATAAATCGCAAATGATGGCCTGTAGTCTACCAAATCCCCCGATCGCCGCCGCCGTGTCTGCAAATCTTTATTACTGTATGCACCAATTGGCCGACGCGCTGAAGGAATTAGATTTCTTCACCCAAAACTATGACGAAACCTACTTACATGACGGAGTAGAAATGTTCCGAATTGCAGAGGACTTGAGAAAAGTAGCCATGAATGAAGCAAGAAGCTTGAAGGAACAATACTAATTTTACTCGACCCAAACTTTATTGCTATTGACTCTGTTACTACTAAAAGGGGGAACACTCTCAAGAGAATTGTGAAAACAGGGTAAAAAGTGTCTATACATACTTTGTATTCTCTTAGGTTAATGCTAGGTTAAGTATAGTTTAAGTTCATATATTTCAATCCTTCGAGTAAGGGGAGATTTCTTGGATGGAGTAAAAACTGGAAGCTAGGTTCCGATCGGAAGCCAATATGCCTTCAGTGAAGCGTCATTGCCACTATTTTCAAACAGGAGCGTCTGTCAAGATGTCGGATCAATCCAACTTTTTCAACCCTCGCAGCCGTTATCGCGGTCACTTTAAACCCGAAAATTTGGCCTTTAATGCCAATCTTCAAGAATTTGCGGGTCGGGTGATGACAATCTCAAATCTTGAGACAGGCGGTAAGATTTCTCCCGA
>JAJAYH010000136.1 GCA_026786325.1 Alkalinema sp. CAN_BIN05
GATTTACGCAATCCGATCGGTTCTTGTCGTGAATTATTCGTGGTGGCTCAGAGTATAAGAAACGAGTCTCTCTGTGCAATGGTTTCAAAAATCTCAACTCCATAGCACGAAAGATTTAAGACACTAACCGTTAAATCTTATGTAAATCAGGGTATCGATCGTCCCCATTAATCAACTGGTCGCTGGTCAGGAGTGCTTCTAAAGTCGCCGCAACAACCTGATAGTTATTATCTTGACGAAGTTCTAGTGTTGCTTTTTTTGCACGATCGTCATTAAACGCTTGCAATGCCAACACCACATTACGCCTCACTGTCCAGTCCTCATCTTCGACATGATTCAACAATTCAGCCAGAGCCTGTTCGGTGTACGGCGTATCCACCAACATCGGCAACTGTTCGATAGCGGTCGATCGGACTGCGCCCTCAGTGGAATTGCTCGCAATTAATGCAACTTCAAGAAACTCTTTTGGACAATTGAGATCTGGCAAGGCCAAAACCACAGTCATTTGAGAAAGCCAATGTTGATCTTGATGAAAATGGTGAACCAAATGCGGCACCGCCACCGACCCAAACTTTGCTAATGCTCCAGCGGCTTCGGCTCGGATATTGGGATCAGCGTCCTCATCCATCACCTCCAAAAGCTTGGCAAACCCTTCGTCCGATCGCTTATGCCCCAATCCCATCATCACAAACGATCGGATAATCATTTCCGAGTCATCGACTTGGTTGAGCAAAATAGGAGCCGCAACCTCAGCGTCAATACCTCGAAGTGCCGTCAGACCCCGCATCCGCACTTGGGGATCGCTATTGCTGAGGCTAACTTTAATTTCATCAAGATTCATAGGAACTCTGTAAATAATTGTGTAGGGTTAGAGTGGTAATCGTTAAGATGTGCAATACCTCTAAATTCAATCCTACATCAAATTTTTACTCAAGCCCATACTTCATCGGTTCGGACTCCCGACTGTACTCTCCACAGCGCCGAATATAGGCCAGACTGCCTAAGTAACTCGTCATGGGTTCCGGCCTCTTGAATTTTGCCGTTTTCGATCACATAGATGCAGTGAGCATGGCGAATGGTGGACAGTCTGTGGGCGATCGCAATAGTAGTGCGGTTTTGGGTGATTTGTCGTAGCGATCGTTGAATGGCAGCTTCGGTTTCGTTGTCTACGGCGGAAGTGGCTTCGTCTAAAATCAGAATTGCTGGGTCTTTCAAAATAGCGCGGGCGATCGCTAGCCGTTGACGTTGGCCGCCCGAGAGTTTTTGGCCTCGTTCCCCGACAATAGTGTCGTAGCCTTCGGGAAGTTTTTCAATAAACTCATGGGCTTCCGCTGCGATCGCCGCCTCAACCACCGATTCACGAGACGCTTCAAACGATCCATAGGCAATATTCTCGGCAACGCTCACATGAAACAAAAATACATCCTGACTCACCCAGCCAATGTTCTGCCTCAGGCTTCGTAATTCCAAGTCCCGTAGATCGATGCCATCTATTAAAATCGTGCCCTGCTGCACTTCATAAAACCGCAGCAACAATTTCACCAAGGTGCTTTTGCCCGATCCCGTGGACCCGACAATGCCAACAGTCTGCCCTGCGGGTACTTTCAGTGACAATTGTTCCAAAGCGTTCGATCGGCCCCCGTACGCAAAGGTCACATCCTGAAATTCCACATCTCCCCGCAGATTTTTTAATAGGGTGTGGCCCGTGGGAATCGTAATGGGCGTATCGAGTAGGTTCATTACGCGGTTAATTGAGGCCATGGCGCGTTGGTATTGATCCATAGTCTGCCCTAGGCGGGTAAAGGGCCAAAGCAATCGCTGAATAATGAATATCATGGAGCTATAAATGCCCACATCCAATCGTCCTGAAGCTGCTTCTAATCCACCTAAAAATAATGTTGCGGTGAACCCAAATAAAATCACAAATCGAATTAAGGGCACAAAGGCCGCACTCAATTCGATCGCCTCGCCGTTGCTCCGTTTGTAGGCATTGCTATCAGCCCGCACCCGATCGGCTTCATAGTCTTCTGCCGTAAAACTTTTAATCGTCGCAATGCCCGATAGATTATTCGATAACCGAGCACTAACGAGACCCGCCCGTTCTCTGACCTCGGCATAGCGTGGAGCCAGTCGTTTTTGAAACAGAGCCGATCCCCACAAAATAAAAGGAATCGGCAATATAGCCCAACAGGCAACCCCTGGGGCCAACGCAATGAACGTCGCGCCGACAAACAGCACCGTGGTTGCAAACTGCAATAGCTCATTGGCACCCGTATCCATAAAGCGTTCCAATTGATTCACATCATCATTCAAAATTGAAAGCAATGTGCCTGTGCTGCGGTCTTCAAAAAAACTGAGTTCTAATTCCTGCAAATGTCCATAGGCATCCAGTCTTAAATCGTGCTGTAAAGTCTGCGCGAGATTACGCCACAACCGATCGTACAAATATTCAAACAGCGACTCCATGCCCCAAATTAATAGCGTCAACACCGACAGCACCGCAAACTGCTGCGTCACATCCGTCACACCCCACTGCGCGATGAATGATTTTTCGGGTTTCACCACAATCGTCACCGCCATACCAATCAAATAGGGCGGCGCAAGGTCAAAGATTTTGTTCAGCACCGAGCAGACGCTAGCGGTCCAAATTTGCGATCGGTAACGATGGCCATACTTGAGCAATCGCCGTAGCGGCGCTAGAGGCTTAACAGGTGATGCAGGTGATGTAACGGGAAGGGCGATCGTCATGGAATTCTGGGGGCACAGCCAAAAAAGAGCGAGTAACGCTCTAGCCTAAACTAGATTTGTGACTCGCTCTTCAACTTAACTATTTAAACTTGATTAAGCGTGCATTAAAAAACGAGCGGGTATTAAAATACCAATCATTTGTTGGCCGCATATCAAACTCTAAATTACTTTTTCTTATCGGCTGGAGCTTTTTCTGCTGCCGCTTCTGCAACCTTGTCCTTGAAGGCTTTACCTGCCGAGAACGCAGGCACAGTTGTTGCAGGAATCTTAATTGCCATACC
>JAJAYH010000137.1 GCA_026786325.1 Alkalinema sp. CAN_BIN05
AAGTGAGACCCGCGCTTCCCTTGGAACAGATAAACCGGATACGCGATCAATGGAGCATAGAAGCGTATGACACGCACTAGGAACCCCATTTCCTGATACTCCGACTCAGAAATAGGATGCCAGCTTTCATCGTTCTCCACATGGCCCGTATTCGAGTGGTGCGTCCGGTGACTGATGCGCCAGCCGTGGAAGGGCACCAGAATCACGGTATGCGTAATGTGACCAATTAGGTTATTGAGCCACTTGTACTTCGAGAAGGAGCCGTGGCCGCAGTCATGGCCGACCACAAACAGCGCCCAGAACATCGTGCCCTGTGCAAACCAAAAAATCGGGTAAAACCACCACTGATCGATCGTCGCAGCGATCGCATAAAGAGCAGCAACCACACCAAAATCCCAAGCACAATAGGCCAGAGAGCGAGCCGTTGAAGGCTGAAAACATATGTCAGGAATCGCTTTACGGACATCTGCCAATGAGAACGGCAGATCACGCGATCGCGACGAACTAGAAGATACAGTTTGCACGTAACACCCAAAATAAATCTGATAACGTCTCTTATATTACCGTTTGTGAAGCAGTCCCGGAAACAGATTTTTAGATTTTTGGTCGAAGTAATTAGTGTTGAGGGGCAAACACGGGGCTTACACTAGAGACTAGATGCATGTAAATGGGGAGAGCGCTGGATGTTTCGAGTCATGACAAAAGGGTTTTCGCAGGACTACGATCGCTGGACCGATGCCCTAGACCAAGCCAATAGTCTGGTCCCTAAGTGCAAAAGTCTTTTTAATGAAGTGCGGATTCTAGAAAAAGGCCAACTGATTTGGAGCTACAGTCGAATGTATAAATACCCGATGTACATTGGGCCAGGAGTTTACGATCGGTTGGCACGAAGGTTTGTCCTGGAAAATACTCTAACCCCGGATGTAAATGAGGATTTGGAAACTGAGCCGGATTCCTGTGAGTTAGGACAACAATTAGAAATTCCATTGGATTAATAAATAACATTGTCTCCCATCATTTCCATCAATGTGTCAAAGCGGAAATTATCCACAATATCTGTCAAGGCTTTGGCGATCGTTTCTTGATCTGGGCCTAATTCTGCAATTAATGCCATACAGGGTTCGAGGTTTAGGTCGGCGGCGGCAAGATAGAGCTGCGATCGCCAAGCAGTCGGCAACGCTAGCATTTGCTGAGCCAAGTCTAGTGGTTCAATCAATTCGGGTTTCACAACTTCCATGTAAGTGTATGTCACGCCTAATTGAGCCGCAATTGTCTCCAAAAGAGTACCGATTTGGAACGGTTTACCCAGAAAACTATCAAAGCCCGATCGTAGTAGTAGATCGATATCGGCTTCAAAAGTACTGGCGGAGATGGCTAGAATTTTCAGGGCGGCGATGGGCGAATCCATTGCGGAGATTTCTTGGTCGCGAAGATAGCGCATGGCAGTAATACCATCCATATCTGGCATTCGCAAATTCATCACGATCAAATGGGGATGCCACTGTTCAGCGAGTAAAATAGCCGTCCGCCCATTTCCAGCTTCGCGGATTTCAAACCCTAGGCCATTCAAAAGTTGAGATAGTAATTCACGGTTTTCCAGCGTATCGTCAGCAATTAAAATACGACGAGTCGGTTGGTTGGGTGCAAGTCCGGTGACACGTCGAGTAGAGACATTGGTAGTACGATCGGTGCCTCCTAGCAATTGAAGCACCAATTGAAGCGGTAATTCAATTGGTAAAGTCAATCGGAAATCAGATCCCACACCCAATTCACTGGATACTGTCAAATCACCGCCCATAAGTAGACTGAGCTGGCGACTGATAGACAACCCAAGTCCGGTTCCTGTTTGGGCATTGCGGCCCGAAGAGGTTTGCATAAAGGCTTCAAAAACTTGGCTGAGTTCATGAGCGGCAATGCCTTGGCCCGTGTCTTCTACTTCAAAACAAATGCCATTTGCAATAGTTTCAGTGCAAACAGTGTTGACCCGCAGATTGACTTGGCCGCAGTCTGTAAATTTAATGGCATTGTCCAGAAGATTGATTAGAATCTGTCGCAATTTTCGCTGGTCGGCACTAATAAACTCGGGGACGCTGGGGGCGATGTTGAGATTAAATTGGAGGGTTTTAGTTTGGGCTTTTGAAACCATCATTGTGTAGAGATCTTCTAATACATGGTGTAAATTAAAGTCCGATCGTTCAAGGGAATGCCGTCCCGCTTCAATTTTGGACATTTCTAAAACATCATTAATCAAACTCAGTAAATGATTACCGCTTTGATTAATCACACGCAATGAATTCGATTGTTGAGGTGTGAGATTGGTGTCATAACTCAAGAGTTCGCTAAAGCCCATGATGGAGCTGAGAGGAGTGCGCAGTTCGTGGCTCATATTGGCAAGAAAGGCACTCTTGGCATGGTTGGCGGATTCGGCGACTTCTTTGGCTTGCTGAAGTTGGGCAGTACGATCGATTACTTTTTGTTCTAGGCTGGCGTTGATGGATCGCAATTCTTCATTTTGAGAAGCGAGTTGAATATCTTGCTGGTAGCGACGAAGAGCTTCTGTGACGGTCAAGTTCAGGTCGGCTTCTTCCCAAGGCTTGGCGATATAGCGATAGAGATTGGCTTGGTTGACGGCCCGGAAGACCGCATCGGGAGACGCTTGGCCCGTGAGCAGAATTTTTAAAACCGTGGGATTCTGCTGATGAATGGCTATGAGCAGTTCATCACCTTTCATTCCTGGCATAATTTGATCGGAAATAATCAACGCCACCGGACAATTGTCGGCCTGAAGTTCGCTTAAGATTTCGAGAGCTTCTTCGCCACTTTCAGCGATTTCAATGACACATCCCGGACATTGCCGTTTTAATTGTTCCTTTAGACTGTCTAATACTAAAGGTTCGTCATCTACACAAATTATGGCAAAGTTACGCTTAGAAGTCGTTTGCATGGAGAGTCTTCCAGGGGCTTTAAGATTGTGATAGGGAAGTATTGGTAATTATCAATGCATAACGATGAATGTTGGCCTGAATCTAAACTTGTGATAATCCAGAAAGAATGGTGTTGACCAGATCTTCCTCGCGCCAAGGTTTGCGGAGACATTTATGGAGATTTGCTTCATTGTAGGCACGATCGATCGCAGTTTGATCCGCTTGTCCCGTCAACATAATAGTAACGATTTGTGGATAGCGTTGATGTACTCGGACCAATAATTCATCTCCCCGAATCCCCGGCATCAACCAATCGGAAAGAATGATTAATACATCAATAGCATCGCCCACGAGTTCATCAATCACTTCGAGCGCTTCTTCGGCACTGTTGGCGGTTTCATAAATAAATTGTTGCCCGAACGATCGTTTGAGTTGTTCTTTTAAACTATCGAGAATGCTGTCTTCATCATCGACACAGAGAATGGCTTTACTTGTTTTTTGTGAAGTTCCTTGGGCTGCAATTGGGATGATAGTTTGAGTCATTTTAATTTTTTCCTTTCTTTGAGTATTGTATACCTACTTGAAAATTGGCCTCAACTCTTAAGATCTACTTAAAAGCTGTTAATTTAATATCTCACTATCTAAATTTTTCGTGAGAATCTTATACAATATTATCGTAAAGCAAGTCCGTCCGGGTTGACTGGTGACGCTAATCTGACCTTGATGTTTGTTGATAATTTTTTGCACAATATCGAGTCCGAGTCCGCTACCTTCTCCGATCGGCTTGGTGGTGAAAAATGGTTCAAAAATACGCGGAATTACCTCTGGAAGAATGCCACTACCATTGTCGATGACTTGAACTTGAATCCGATCGGCATCCAACGATCGCGTGGCAATCGTTAGAACTCCTTGACCCTTCATAGCTTGAATAGCATTGTGAATTAAATTATTCCAGACTTGGTTCAGTTCATCTGGGTAACATTGGATCATGGGTATGGATTCATAGTCGAGTTTGACTTCAATACCGCTGCGTAATTGATTTTGGTAAAGCGTTAGGACCGTTTCAATGCCATCAGTGACTGGAGAAGTTTGAATGGATGAAGAATGATCGTGGCGGGCATAACTCTTCAATGCAAAGACTATCTTGGCCACCCGATCGACCGCCATTTGTATGGTGCTGCTGTTGCCTTTGAGGCGGGCGAGGTTGTAAGCAACATCCAAAATAAAGACCGATCGGGAATGTTGTAGCAAATAAGCAAAGGGATTCAATTTATCGTAAACACCCATGTCTACTAAAGTATCGGCTACCTGACGCGGATCCGTAATACCAAGGGCTTCGAGGGGAGGCA
>JAJAYH010000138.1 GCA_026786325.1 Alkalinema sp. CAN_BIN05
GTGGTGCGGACAACGGGTTATTTATTCGATCAGCAGTTGCAGTATCCCCAGTGGGAAGCTGATACCGAAAAACTACGTCATCTCGTCGAAACTGTCGGCGTGGGGGGCGTAATTTTTTTGGGTGCTAGTGCGGCAGAAATGGCGTTGAAAACAGCTCAACTTCAAGCTTGGTCAGCTATTCCACTGTTGATGTGTGCGGATGTCGAAGAAGGAGTTGGGCAACGGTTTAGCGGGGCCACAGTGTTTCCGCCGCCCATGGCCTTGGGTTCGATCGCCCTGAAAAACCTGCCCCACGCGATCGAGTTAGCCCGTCAAATGGGATCGGTGATTGCTCAAGAATCGCGAGCGATCGGTCTAAATTGGATTTTGGCTCCGATCGTGGATGTGAATAATAATCCAAGAAATCCTGTGATTAATATTCGGGCCTTTGGCGAAGATCCACACATCGTTACTGCCTTAACAACCGCATTTATCCAAGGCGCACAGCAGCATCCGGTTCTTACCTGTGCGAAACATTTTCCGGGTCACGGCGATACGGATTTGGATTCTCATTTAGAATTGCCGCGCATTGATCATGATTTGGCCCGATTGGAAGCCGTTGAGTTTCCACCGTTTCAGGCAGCGATCGCAGCGGGTGTGGCAAGCGTAATGACGGCCCATTTGGATGTACCTGCGATCGATGCCAATGAAGTCACTACTTTTTCTCATGTCGTGAATACGGAATGGCTGCGCGATCGATGGGGGTTTGAGGGCTTAATTGTGACTGATGCGTTGGTTATGGGGGCAATTGTCGATCGGTATGGCAACGGGGAAGTGGCGGTAAAGGCGATCGAGGCCGGGGCTGATGTATTAATGATGCCTGTAGATGCGATTGGTGCGATTCAAGCCATTCAGGCAGCAGTTGAGTCTGGGCGCTTAACTCGCGATCGGCTCGAAGCCTCGGTTACGCGAATTTTTTATGGTAAACAACGGGTTTGTGATCTGTCCTGGCCAGTGCCCTCGCCTGTGACTCAAGAGTTATTGACGAGTACTATTGCGTTGCCGGAGTTCTCAGATTGTGCGACTGAAATTATTCGTAATTCAATGACAGTGCATCATCCAGTCCGGTCGCGGCTCACAGAAGAAAAATGGCAAAAAAGCCGTCAAAGTCTAATTTTGGTTGATGATTTTCTCAGTTGTCCGTTTTTAACTCGAACTGCTCCAGCCTTAGTCCAATGTAGATCGCAGGGCTATTCAACCCAGATCATTGAAACGAATACGGATTTGTTGTTAACCTCAAGTTGGCGATCGACCTTGTTGCAGATCTTTGTGCGGGGGAATCCGTTGCGCAGTAATGCAAAATTTATCCATCGAATTGGCCAATGGCTTGAGTTTTTGCAACGATCGGACCAGTTGCAAGCGGTGATTTTCTATGGCAGTCCTTATGTTGCAGCTAAATTTTTACCAACGCTGATCGAAACCGTTCCGTCGGTGTTTACCTATGGTCAAACTGTGGAAGCGCAGGCTATTGCCCTTGAGGCATTATTTCAGGTAGAACGATCGGGCAAAGTTGGTAAAGAGGGGATGTTTGCTTAGGTTTACAATAAAGAAAAACGTCGATCGTTCCAGCTCTCAATCCAGTCATCAATTATGTGGGAAACCATTCAAACCCAGCTTTATAACTTCAGTCAATTCGCCAACAACCAAGTTTTACAACAACTCAACCAACTCAGTCTCATCAGCATCGCCGTCATCTTCACCGCCGGACTACTCACCAGCCTAACGCCCTGCACCATTTCCATGCTCCCCATTACCATTGGCTACATTAGTAGTTGCGATGACGATCGGCCTTCATCTGGCTTTGTACAGTCTTTATGGTTTGCCCTCGGTATGGCAACAACGCTTGCAGGGTTAGGGATTACGGCCACATTGTTAGGTAAAGTTTACGGTCAAATCGGAATTGGACTACCGTTGATTGTGGGGGCAATAGCCATTCTCATGGGATTAAATCAATTAGAACTGTTGCCCCTGCGAATGCCCGCTGGTCTAGGTCTTGAATGGATTTCTAAAGACTTACCCCGAGGGCTACGATCGTATCTGATTGGCCTTACCTTTGGTCTTGTCGCATCCCCTTGCAGCACTCCCGTTCTCGCCACATTGCTAGCCTGGATTGGCACCACCCAAAACCCGCTGCTCGGCGCTGGATTGCTGTTGAGCTATGCTGTCGGTTATGTTGCGCCCTTAGTGTTGGCTGGAACCTTCACCAGCGCCCTCAAGAAAATCTTAGAAGTCCGTAAATGGTCTGGTTGGATTACTCCCACCAGCGGCGTGATTCTGATTGGTTTTGGTGTGGTGTCTATTGTTTCCCGGATCCCATAAAGCGCGGTATGGTGGAGGAAAGCACTTAAAAATCATCGCAACCCCTCCATCATTATGATTGCGACTGTCAAACGTTTTACCAACCGAAAAGTCCTGCCCACGTTAGGCAACCTCCAGCTCGCGATTATCCTTCTCCTCGTCATCGCCGTCTTTAGCATCGCGGGCACCGTAATCGAACAAGGCCAAGGTCAAGCGTTCTATCAGACCAACTATCCTGAAAAGCCTGCGCTATTTGGATTTTTGACCTGGAAAGTGTTGTTAATGGCTGGACTGGATCATGTTTATCGAACTTGGTGGTATTTGTCGCTGTTGATGCTGTTTGGGGCCAGTTTGATTACCTGCACCATAAAACGTCAAATTCCTTCACTCAAGTGGTTTTCCCGAACCCAAAAGCTCTACACAAATCCTAAGCAGTTTCAAAAATTTGCCCTCAGTTCGGAACTCGCTCAGGATTCAATTGATCCGTTGATTACGCTGCTCACTGAAAATAAATACAAAATAATTCAAGACGGTGACAAACTATACGCCCGCAAAGGAATTGTTGGTCGGGTTGGGCCGATCGTGGTTCACATCAGCATGATCGTCATTATGGTGGGCGGCATCATCGGCGCAACCACCGGATTCATTGCTCAAGAAATTATCGCTAGCGGTAACACATTTCAAATTACTAATATTGTTGATGCTGGACCCTGGGCCGCTGGTCAAGTCCCCAAGGATTGGGCCGTTAAGGTGAATCGCTTTTGGATTAATTATCTGCCTACTGGGGAAATTGATCAGTTTTATTCGGATCTGTCCGTACTGGATGAAGCGGGTAAAGAAGTCGATCGTAAAACCATTCATGTGAATGAGCCGATGCGCTACAAAGGCATCACCATGTATCAGGCCGACTGGTCCATTGCTGGGATTGCCCTCAAATTCAACAACAGCCCCGTCCTGAATTTACCCGTCGGCAAGTTAAAGATTCCTAACGGTCGTCTTTGGGGAACATTTGTGCCTATTAAGCCCGATGGTAGCGATGGCGTGTCGCTGATTGTGAAAGACATGCA
>JAJAYH010000139.1 GCA_026786325.1 Alkalinema sp. CAN_BIN05
ATGCTGAGTGATATCAATCCCAACGACTGAACCATTCTCGCCGACAATTTCTGCGGCAGCGATCGCCACAAATCCTGTTCCAGTCCCCACATCAAGAACATGTTGTCCAAGCTCAGGTTCGGCATAATCTAGATGGTGTAAGGCTCGATCGCGGGTGAAGTCATTGTCGTAGTCGGTTCGGGCAGTATAAAAGTTGGAAATACGCTGCTGATAGGTTGTTAGCATTATGAATTGCGATCGTTAGAAATATAAATACAATAATACAATTCATTCACTTAATAAAATTACCCAAATTTGTGCAATTCTTGAGGGCGAGAAATTGATCGTAACCTCGCTCATAGAGGCGTTTTACAGAGATTAACCTCCATTCTTTTCGATCGGCTTGAAGTGTGTTGGTAGTCCAGCCATGGTTTTCGTTTAGGATCCCCCGCGCTCGCCTTGAAAAATAATAAGCCATTGCCTTCCTCCATACACAATTTTTTGTGGTAGTTCCATACACTTGACCCTGGGATACGGTGTATAAATTTTTTTAAGCTGAAGGTATTAAGTTCATGGCTGACAGTCATTCTTCCGCTTCATCCCAGACTGTTCTGAGTGTCGATTTAGGACGGACTTGTACAAAAACTTGTGTGAGTCGGAATCCTGAACAAGTGGTCTTAATTCCGGCGAATGTGGCGCATTTGACCGTGTAACAGGTACGACGCGGTGGGTTTGAATCCCAGGCGGCGGATCCATTGGTGGATATTTGGTTGGAATTACAAGGAGATGGTTACGCAGTCGGACAGTTGGCGGCGGACTTTGGCGCTAATTTGGGCGTGGGTCAATCGAAGGTAGAAGATGCCTTAATGAAGGTGCTTGCCTGTGTTGGATATTTCAATTTGAGTGGCAAAATTTCTGTGGTGTTGGGGCTGCCCTACTTGTCCCAGGAACAGTTCGATCCCGAAAAGGAACAGATTACAAGCTTATTGCGATCGCCCCATGTCATGAGCTATCGCGGTGAATTTGTCGCGGTGGAAATTGAACGGGTCTGGGTCATGCCAGAAGGCTTTGGCAGTTTGATTTGGTCTGAGGCGCAGGATAAAAAAGCGTCGAGTCCAGATTTCCCCAGCCTATCGATCGCGGTCGTGGATATTGGCCACCAAACCACGGACTTTTTAATGGTCGATCGGTTCCGGTTTGCACGGGGAGCCTCAAGGAGTGAAGACTTTGCCATGAGCCAGTTTTACCAACAGGTGGCGGCCCAGATTCCTGGTGCGGATAGTCAATCCATGTCGTTGATTGAAGCGCTCCATCGTCCTGATGGCGAACGATTTTTCCGTCCGCGTGGCCTCTAGTAAACCATCCAATCTTGATAATTTTCTCCCCAGCTTGCGAAAAAACTTTGCCCGAGAACTCTCCGATTTACTGGTGAATTGGTTGCCGGAGCGGGTGACGGGCGGCGGCGGGGAGTTCTTTTGGAATGATTTTCGTCCAATGTTGAAAGAAGCCCGGTTAAAGGGGCATTTGGCAAAACCTTCGCGTCAAGCCAATGCTCTCGGTCAGTTCATCTACGGTGAAACCCAAGTTGCCAGTCTGAAGAGCAAACTCTCTGAAACCGCATCCTAGAGTAACGTTATGCCCGCGATTCCCTACTTTAGCTCCATTCGTCGCGTTGTCCGGTTCACCCCTACGGAGACGGACCAACAGTTGCTGCAATCAATGGAAGAGGTTCTGGAGACCCAGTTTCATGGCAATTTTAGTGCCCTTTGTAAACAGGCGCTCCGGAATTTCTTATTGCCGGAGGAAGAAGGACGTTTGATGTCTCCTGTGGTGATGCGGGAGCAGATTTTGGAGTTACAGGATCGGGTGGCGATGTTGGAGGCTTTGGGCGATCGCCTGGGTCTCCTGTCGCCAGACGGATTGCCAGATTCGATGGCTTTACCGATCGCGATCGAATCGTCTATGGGGTTGGAAGAGCCGATGCCAGAACCGATCGAAGAGGATCCGTTATTGAGCCGATTGGCATTGCTGCTAGAAGACTTTTAATGGTTGCGTTGGAGATGTGCTGCTCATAAGGAGTTATGAGTATGAGTTGCGATATGAATTACGATCGTTAGGAACATAAGCACAATAATTCAATTTATTTACTTTTCATTCGTTTATCAAAATTACTCAAATTTGTGAGATTTTGAGGATGAATAATGACTCTTGTTACGATGGTCGTCAATTGCGTACCGGATTCTCAACTCAATGCGATATTCCATCACCCACACTACTACTTATAGATACAGCGAACCAGTTCTGCTGCAAGCGCATACTCTGCGGCTCTGTCCGAGATCGGATAGTTGGCAAACGTTAGATGACTTTCAATTACGAATCACACCCGCGCCCCTACAAACCTCAGACTATACCGATTTGGATGGCAATCGCTTGATCAAAGTTTGGTTTGATCCCCAGCCCAGCGATCGTCTTGAAATTGTGACAAATTCTCAACTTACAACCCATCAAGCCAATCCGTTTTCTTACTTGGCCGAACCCTACGCCATAAACCTTCCAATTGATTATCCAAGTTCCTTGGCCACTCAACTTCAATCCTATTTACGACCATCGATTGCGATCGATCCAGTCGCGATGGAAATTGCCCAAGACCTAACGGTTGAAGCTGAAGACAACGTTGCAAAATTTTTAATGTTGCTTAATCGGAAAATCAATACTCATTGTCAATATGCCATGCGAGAAACAGGCCGATCGTTACCGCCAGGATTTACTTGGCGATCGCGCACTGGAACCTGTCGCGATTTTAGCCTGTTGTTTATGGAAGTTTGTCGGGCTGCGGGGTTGTCAGCGCGGTTTGTCAGCGGCTACCAGGAAGGCGATGTAGCGGCAGGAGAACATTATCTTCATGCTTGGGCGGAGGTATATTTGCCAGGGGCCGGATGGCGCGGTTACGATCCAACGCTGGGAGTCGTGGTGAGCGATCGGCATATTGCTCTTGTGAGTAGTGTGGAGGCGAGCTATGCGGCTCCGGTTAGCGGTGGTTTTCGTCCGGTAATGGCACGATCGACCATGGACTATCAATTGAAATTTGAAAGCCACGATTAAATACAAAATTAGATACAAAAAAGCAGAAGAGAACTTAAATATCTCTTCTGCTTCAGGATTTAATCAAATCACTAAATCAATTTAGCGATTATTCTGGTGCATTTGCAGCAGCAGATCTAACTGCTTCCGCTTGTTCTGGTTCAATCCCCAGACGGGTTAGGTTAATCCGGCCACGGTTATCGACTTCGCGGATTTTGACAATGACTTCATCGCCAACATTCACTTCGTCTTCAACTGTTTTCACGCGATAATCCGCAAGTTGTGAAATGTGGACCATGCCTTCTTTGCCCGGAAGGAACTCAACAAAAGCTCCGATCGGAATAGTCCGTGTAACTTTACCAAGGTAGACATCGCCTTCTTTAAGACGCTTGGTCATGCCTTCAATAATAGATCTCGCACGCATGGCTTTCGCGCCGTCGAGTCCAGAAATTGTCACGGTTCCATCATCGTCAATGTCGATTTTGGTGCCCGTTTCTTCGGTGATGCTCTTAATCATCTTGCCGCCCGGTCCAATCACCATGCCGATTTGCTCTGGAGCAATCTTCAAGGTCAACATCCGTGGTGCATAGGGTGACAGCTCATCACGAGGCGCATCGATCGCTTCCATCATCTTGTCTAGGATGTGAAGACGAGCAGGCAATGCCTTGTTGATGGCGCTGGCAATCACATCCATGGGCAATCCGGTGATCTTCATGTCCAACTGAATCGCCGTGATGCCGTCTCTGGTTCCCGCGACCTTAAAGTCCATGTCGCCCAAGAAATCTTCGATGCCTTGAATGTCACTGAGGACACGCACTTCATCGTTTTCTTTAATCAGACCCATCGCTGCGCCGCCGACGGGCTTGGTAATGGGAACGCCTGCATCCATCAGCGCCAAGGTCGAACCACAAACCGAACCCATGGACGTGGATCCGTTGGAGTAAAGACATTCTGAAACGATGCGGATGACATAGGGTAAATCGAGGCGGCTCGGTAAAACCGGAAGAAGTGCCCGCTCGGCCAAGGCTCCATGGCCAATTTCCCGACGACCAGGCGATCGCATGGGGCGAGTCTCTCCGACGGAAT
>JAJAYH010000140.1 GCA_026786325.1 Alkalinema sp. CAN_BIN05
GATCGGATTTGAAGGATTAGCGATCGCCACTTCCAAATCGAGTAAAAGTCTACATCGAATGTTGTCTATAAAAGGAAATCCTACAATGGATAATTTAACCTTAATTTTGGGCGTATTACGACGAGAATTGCAGGTAGAGATTCAGGTTCAGGCAGTCGCTTGCGCATGATCAAGAGGACGATCGGTCTTTGCTTGTGGAGGGACGATCGGTCTCGGCTTGTGGAGAGACGATCGGTCGCTTTGGGTGCTGAATGGGGCGATCGGCTACAATAGGAAGTACTTCAGTTCTGTGACCCCTACTGCTATTAACGAAGGCACCATGCTTCACACTACAAACCAGCAAAGCTTTGAAGAAGTTAAACATCTTGTCTTCCAACTCTCGCAGAAAGACCTATTAACATTGCTTACCGAGATTCAAATGAGGCTTCATCCCAAGGTGAGCTATGAATCTAATGAATTAGACGAACAAACCTGGCTTCATGCGATCGCCACCAATCCTAGCTTTGCATTCCTCCACGATCCCGAAGAAGACATTTATACCCTTGAAGATGGAAAGTCCGTAAGTTATGAAGGGTAATATTGTTCTCATTCAATTCCCCTTCGATGACCTTTCTAGCAGTAAGTTACGCCCTGCCTACTGTCTGACCGATACGATCGGCAGCTACAATCACATCATCTTTGCTCTGATAACTAGCCGTATTCCTAGTCCCATTTTGGCCACAGATATTGTCTTGCAAACTAATCATCCAGACCTTCTCCAAAGCGGTCTACAAAAACCATCAACTCTTCGCCTCGACCACCTCGTAACATTACGTCAATCCATGATTCGTCGTGAACTTGGAGCACTTAGCCCAACCACTAAAACTGAAATTTCCAACGTTCTCTGTCAAATTCTAAAGGCTTAATGAGAATAGTGAATTTATGAAGGATGATTAATCAATTCTTAAATTGTTTAATTAACCAAGCATTCGTCACCGATTAATTTTCCTGAAGTCATAAATTGTTGCCTATGTTATTTAAAATTTGTTGATGCCTAACCCAGGGCGATCGCTTTCTCCGGTAGGGCTTGGGTTTCTAAATCATAGGATTCCAGTTCACCATCTTCCATATGAATCAACCGATCGGCCACATCCAAAATCCGATTATCATGCGTCACCATCACGATCGCAGACCCTCGATCTTTGGCTAAACTTCGCATGATTTCCACCACATCTCGACCTGATTTTTTATCCAACGCCGCCGTCGGTTCGTCCGCAAGCACTAGTTTTGGGTTTGATACCAAAGCACGGGCGATCGCGACTCGTTGTTTTTGTCCGCCGGAAAGTTCATCGGGATAGTAGTTCATGCGGTCTTCAAGACCCACAGCTTTAAGCATTTCTTCCGCCATATCCGCTTGTTCTTGTGATGATAAATGGGTATGCAGTTCTAAAGCCATCATCACATTCTGTTTGGCCTTAAGTGACTTCAAAAGATTGTGCGATTGGAAGATATAGCCGATATTACGACGCAGGGCGACGCGCTGTTTTTCGGTGGAGTTTCGGAGTTCTTCGCCGAGTACTTTTAAGCTACCTTCTTGGGTCGATCGTAATGCCCCAATCAATGTTAACAACGTTGTTTTTCCCGAACCCGATGGCCCGGTCATAATCACGACTTCGCCGGGATCGACATCTGCATGAATGCTAAATAGAATTTGTTTTTTCAGGTTGCCGCTACCGAAGTAATGATTAACGCGATCGATCGAAATGATAGGTTCTGTCATAGTGAATGATTATGTTACTTTTTCTTCGATAGTGGCGATTTTGAGTAATCCTTGAATGGATAGATCTTCATCCAAGGTTATCCAATGAATGCCATAGCCAGAGGGGGCGATTTTGTAAAGACGACGATCGATGTCAGAGGCTTGAAATAGACGATCGGAAGCGTCTTTAACTGCAACGTGATAGCACTCACCATTCACAGTTAAGAGCATCACATCATCATTAAAGTTTATATCTTGGACATCGTAGAGTTTATTCATTTTCGACCTCTAAAAAAATGATTCCATGTTTCGACAATATTAGAAAATGTCGGCGGGGTCTGCGTCTTGGACTTTACGAACGGCGATCGCACCTGAAACTAGACACATTGTAATCGCTAGAAATAGAACGAGAACACTACGCTCGGTGGTCATGAGGAGTGGCAATGCCGTTGCGTTACGAGTGCCTGTATACATGAAACTCGCTAAAATGCAGCCGGGAATGTAGCCCATTATCGATAAAATCATGGCTTCTTGGAAGACAATTTTGAGCAAATAACGGTTTTTGTATCCCATTGCTTTTAGGGTTGCATATTCGGCGAGGTGATCCGTTACGTCGGTATAGAGAATCTGATAGACAATGATGATGCCGACGAGAAATCCAATCACGGTGCCGAGAGTGAAGATGAATCCGATCGCCGTACTATTTTGCCAATATTTACGTTCAACTTCGATAAAGCTTTTCTTCGTTAGAACGCGCATCTCGCCAACCACAAAATCCTCACGGGCTTCATTTGGTGTGAGGGTCGGGTTAACGGCATATTTGCCGGGGAGAGACTTTTTGATAGCTTCGAGCGTTTTGTATAGATCTGCACCTTGCTTGAGCTTAATGACCCCAATATTAATGTCACCTTTGTCGCGGCGTGTGAAAATGCGGAGGAAGTTGGCTTCACTGGTGATTGTGCTGCCGTCGGCTCCGAAGGAGGCTCCGAGTTCAAAAAGTCCAGCGATTTCGACTTTACGATCGGCGATTTACGTGGTGATTAACTCATTTTTCTTTTCAAGTTCTGAGAATTTTGCAGGAATCGGTCCGAACTCTGCACGGGATTTTTTGTCAAACAAGATCTGGTCTTCGAGTCGGATCAGGCTGCGAGCATTGGGATCAAAACCTGAAACGCCGAGCACATCATCATTTGGATCGATGCCCAGAACCATGATTTGTCGGGTTTGAGATTTGGGCAGTCCTTCCCAGAACGGGTTTTTCCACAGACCAAATCCCACATAAATCGGACTGATTTTGTCCACACCTTCTGCCCCTAAAACACCGTAGAGTCTGCGCTGAGGGAAGCTTTGAATGGAAACAAGGGAGTTCGATCGGGTGCTGATGAGCATGATGTCGCCGTTAACGTTTTCATGCAGACGGATGGCGCTGTTGAAAAGGGCATCCCGAAAGCCTAATTGCACAAACATCAGGAACACGGCAAAACCGATACCTGCGATCGCAATGAACAGTCGCATTCGTTCGCGTTTGAGTTGGAGCCAAGCGAGGGGAATTGCGAACAGCATAGGTTTGGGGCGGTTTGGGGGAGAGCGGGTTTGGGGTTCTTCAGTCAACTATTTTAGCGTCTTTGGTATTTTTCTGAGCCAAGAATACTCCGTTGCAGAACAAGACTAAGAGGGTGTTTAAAAAGTCCTTTCATTGGGTTCAAAAGACCAGCAATTCCAAATTCGGAACTACACCTTGTTCCAGCCGATCAGCGACCTCAGTGCAGCCTGGATGGGCATGAAATCAAAGGTTTCTGGCGCTAAAGTTTTTGATTTTGGAATTGATCCCACAAGATTACGGATCATTTGACAGATAATCGGATAACTTAATGGGGATAATGTTTGGGTGCAGTTGGGGCATGTGATTACTTTGACGGAGCTATTATGGGCATTAATTGGGTTGTTGCTGACGATCTGCGGTAATTTTCTTCATGCTTCCATTGTCGGGGTGCCCTGGTCTTGGACCCCTCAAGCCGTTCCATCTCATTTTATGGGTGTGAATTATCAGATTGGTGCGGTGTTGTTTGTCGGCTGTATGGGCGGACGTAATGCGGCGGCAATTTCCCAGGTGGCTTATTTGTTATTGGGATTAGCGGGGTTTCCGTTTTTTGTGCAGGGAGGCGGTTTGGGCTATGTGCAGCAGCCGATGTTTGGATATTTGCTGGGTTTTTTACCGGGGGCTTGGCTATGTGGTTATTTAGCATTCCGATCGCAGGCGCGTTTGGAGTGGTTGGCCTTTTGTTCGATGAGTGGATTGGCCGTGATTCATGCGATCGGGGCCAGCTATTTATGGGCGATCTATTTGCTTAATATTGCAGATGGTAGCAAGATGACATTGAATATGGCATTGACGATTTATTCCGTGAGTTTGTTGCCGGGACAGTTGGCGGTAGTTTGTGCGGTGTCGGTGTTGGCGTTTATAATGCGAAAAATGCTGTTTTATTGATTTCTGGGTAGTGCCCTTGTGTAAAGGATGAGGAATAATCAGTAGCTCTGAAAGGTTTCATCGACTTTTCCTCACCATAACATCTTTTCCTCTAAATTTAGGCGTTTGAGAGAACCCCCGAC
>JAJAYH010000141.1 GCA_026786325.1 Alkalinema sp. CAN_BIN05
CATCTGCGACAATTTTCCCCGACAGATTCGCTTGACGTTTACGACTAAAATACTGACCTTCTTTAGCTTCTAGTTTAATTTTCTTATGGGTTGCGGTAAATTTATTTTTGATGGCCATTAAGTCTTGTTTAGGCTTCCATTCCATTTCGTCCCCCTTCAGCTCCACGCCATCTTTTAGCGCTATGGCTACAATATTTTCTTTCAACATCAAAACTTTTCCGTCCCCCAAAATCGACCCTTTTTTGGCCGAAATTTTAAAGGCGGGTTTACCATCTTGATACAGTTCTCCGCTTAGATCTAGAATCTCACCTTCTTTTTTATCGCGGTTATAGGTCGCTTTTTTGGCTTTAAGTTTCCATAGCAACTGGCCATCATCTCCGGCTTGTTCTAGAACTAAATCATCCAATTTCAAACTTGGATCGATTAATCCCGCATCGCCGCCTGAACTGGATTTCAAACTATTCTGCTTAGGCTGAAAGATCCAATAAAGACCCCCAGCGAGTACCGCTATCAACGTCACTCCTGCAATGATTTGTCTCGATCGGCCCAAAGATTTCAACTGAATTCGACTCCACACATTACTAGAACGCTATACAAATAAAAAGACAGACCATACAACCAGGAAATTCTATCTACGCGATTTGCGCACTCCCTAATCTTATAGCCTGCCTCTAGTTAATTCCTCTAGCCGAGACTAGTTTTCTTGTTCTACCGCAACGCCTGCTGCGGATAGCGGACGGTAAGTGTAGGGTCGTTGGGTTTTCTGAATGTCTTCTTTCACAGTGTCCAGATCAACATATCGATCGGCCACATTTATTAAACTGTCACTCGTCATCGATCGTAGGCTGACGACTTCAACCCGAACCCCGCGATAGCTCACGGCATTCACGGCATAAGCTAAGTCTCCATCGCCGCTAACCAATACCGCTGTGTCATAGGAACCCACAAGCGACATCATATCGACAGCAATCTCAACATCCAGATTAGCTTTCTTCGAGCCATCGGGAAGCTGAACGAGATCTTTTGAAATGACACGATAGCCGTTGCGTCGCATCCACAACAAGAAACCCTGCTGCTTTTCATTGGTGCGATCGACACCTGTGTAGAAAAACGCTCTCAACAAACGAGATCCCCCCGTTAGACGGCAGAGAAGTTTGGTGTAGTCGATTTCAATTCCAAGCTGCAAGGCAGCATAGAAAAGATTTGAGCCATCAATGAAAATAGCCACTCGGCCACGGTTTTCAAGGACATGCTCAGGTGAGAACATCGCCTCATGCTCAGTTGAAAGATTCTGATTATTCAACACTTAATTATGCCTCTGTTATTATGCAGACGTTTTAATGAGTCCGACAGTGGAGAACAATTCAGTTCCCTATATCTCATTCATCATATGCCTGTTACAAATGTTCATTCATCATGATGGTTGAATCTACAGATTTAGTACAGATTCAACAACGATCGGAAGTTCAAGTTTCTGAAAAACGGGTTGAGCGTCTCCTAAGATTTGCATTGATTTGAGTATTCCCCATGTCGAATGGGTGATGAATACATTCGACACATCTATTAAAGGAGCGTCATTGAAGTTAACAGTGTATCCCAGCTGCTCATAAATACGAGTGCTGATATTTGGGACGATCGGCGCGAGTAAATAAGCAGCTAATCGAACGGATTCTAAAATGGCATAAGTGACCTGTTCAGCCTCTTTATGCTTCTGCGGATCGGTCTTACCGAGTTTGTAAAGTGTCCAAGGTGCTTGCTCGTCAATGTAGCGATTTCCAAGCCGAACCAGCTCTAGTACGGCTTCACAGACATCATTAAATGCTAGAGCTTCGTAGGATGCTGTCACCCGATCGCCTAAATCTGATCCCATAATTTTCAGTGGATTGGTCTCATAAATATCTGCGCCACTGAGATTGGGGACTGCCCCACCACCATTTTTAATCGCGGGTTTCAAGGTCCGGTTTAGTAAATTGCCTAAATCATTAGCTAAATCAGCATTAAGAATATTTACAAATCGTTTTTCTTCAAACGACCCATCTTGACCAAACTTAATTTCTTTTAAGAAGTAGTATCGCATTGCGTCGCTTCCGTAACGATCGAGTAACAAATCTGGATTGATTACATTACCGCTACTTTTACCCATTTTCACGCCATTATCTAAGAAAAATCCATGGCCAAAGACACGTCCTGGTAAGGCTAACCCGGCAGACATTAACATCGCAGGCCAATACACGGCATGAAAGCGCAAAATGTCCTTTCCAATGATGTGGGTGTGGTGGGGATACCAGTGTTTGGTGGCATTGGCTAAGGTTGGTGCATCATCTTCATCTAAGAGTGCCGTCAAATAGCCTAGAAGCGCATCAAACCAGACATAAATGACATGATTGGGATCTTCTGGAACTGGGAATCCCCAATCAAAATTCACCCGAGAAATTGAGAAATCGCGTAACCCCTGTTTAACGAAATTGACCACTTCATTGCGGCGAGTGTCAGGCTGGATAAACTCTGGCCGATCGGTATAGAGCGCTTCGAGGGCCGTTTGGTAATTTGACAACCGAAAGAAATAGTTTTCCTCATCCCGCCACTCCACTTCTTTAGTGACGTGGATGTTGCAGCGCTTGCCGTCTAGTAGGTCTTTTTCGTCTTTGAATTCTTCACAAGAGACGCAGTAGTAGCCTTTTTGTTGGCTGAGATAGATATCGCCTTTTTCCCAGACGCGCTGAAAAAACTCGCGCACAATGGCGGCATGACGTTCGTCGGTGGTGCGAATGAATCGATCGTACTTTATATCCAGCCGCTGCCACAGCGCTTTAAAACTCCCAACAATCTCATCACAGTGGGCTTGGGGCGTGCGGTTATTGGCCTCTGCTGTCCGTTGAATCTTCTGACCATGTTCGTCGCTGCCCGTGATAAACCTCACCTCATACCCTCGCATTCGTTGAAACCGGGCAATAGCGTCGGTGGCGATCGTGGGGTAAGCGCTGCCAATGTGGGGCACGTCATTGACGTAAAACAGCGGCGTTGTGATGGCGAACGGTGCTTTTGCGGGGGTTGGAATGGCGGAAGATGAGGAGGTCATAGTGACGATCAAACAAGCTCATTGTTGAGCAGAGATTAACCGCCACATTTTAACGCGGCTTGCGTTGACTTTATACCCCGCTTACAGATGATGTGCTAATTCAGGGTCTGCTCGTAGGGTTTTTAGGACTTGTTTGATGTCCTGGGTTCGGTCTTTTTTGACAATCAACGTGACCTTGCCATCTCGCACAATCACCACATCCTCCAGCCCGATCGTCACAATTAGATCTTCCTCTTGGGTGGAATATAACAGCGCGCCTTGGGTGTCGAGACCCACATGTTTGGCGACTTCGACGTTGGGTTTGTCGGTTTTAAGCAGGCGTTCGATCGCCCCCCAATCGCCCAAATCGTCCCAGGCAAAGGTGACGGGTAAGACGGTGGCTTTTTGGGTTGGTTCCATCAGGGCATAGTCAATGCTCTTTTTGGGAAGTTCACTGTAGGCCGCAATTCCTTTCGCTTCTAAGGGTTCCAAAATCTCTGGGGCATAGCGCCGAATTTCCTCTAGAGCTACTTTGCCCTGAAACACAAACATCCCGGCATTCCAGCTATATAGTCCAGTCTTGATGAAGGCTTCAGCGGTTTCCCGATCGGGCTTTTCCGCAAACCGATCGACCTTGTACGCTGCGATGCCCTGGGGTGATTGAACCTCTGTCGGCAACAATTCTCCTTGGGCAATGTAGCCGTAGCCCGTGGATGCAAATGTGGGCGTGATTCCTAGGGTGACGATCGTTTGGGACTTGAGAGCAACGTGGCGAGCGGCTTCTAGAGTCTGCACAAACTTTTCGGGTTCCGTAATCCAATGGTCTGCCGGAAAAAATGCCATTACGACCTCTTCTCCATAGCGCTTGACTACTTCCAAGATGCTCCATGTCACCGCCGGAGCCGTGTCTCGTCCTTCAGGTTCCACTAAGAGATTAGCTTCGGGTAACTCTGGCAACTGCTCTCGGACTCCATCGGCTAATTGTGCTGATGTAATGACCCAGAGGTTTTCCCAGCCTTGGGCCGGAACCAGCAACCGATCGGCGGTGGTTTGGAGCAAGCTCAGGCCGCTACCATCCAGACTGAGAAACTGTTTCGGACGATCGAGACGGCTTAGGGGCCAAAAACGTTCGCCTTTTCCGCCAGCTAAAATAATAGAAACTAGGGGCTGTGAAGAATAGGATGATGTCATAGGAAAGGGTTGAGAAGTTTCGGGGGAAAGTAATCTTAGTTGACGATGCTAGTTGATGATACTGAGAGCATAATTACCGGAGGTTAAGCAATTATGGACAGGGCAGGTCTGATACTATCTGTACGATTGCATAGAATATCCTCATGCTCGGCTATCCACTACTACAAATTGTGGCAAATTTACTAGTTTGTAAAGAAATTTAGAAGAAATCCCATCCTTTCCTGAACCATAATTTATGACTTCGATCGCTCAAAAAATGTTTCAAAAGATAGTTCAGATCCGATCGCGTTTTGGTCCTTTCTTAATGAAGGGTACGCTTTTAGGGCTGAGTGCTGGTTTGGCCGCGACGATCGGATCTTTTATTGGGGTGACGGTTCCGATGCCGGGTGGGATTGCACCTGGTGAAGGTCAGCGGTTATTGGGCGATCTATTTAAAAATGGCTTCCGCTATCAGGTTAAGCGTCCGGTGAATGTGTTAGTGATGGGGATCGATCGGGTCGTGGGTGCAAAGCTGGGCACGGAGGAAATGTTCAGCGGCAATAGTGATTCTATGCTGTTGTTACATATTGACCCAAAACAGTCTGGCGTGAGTCTTCTGTCGATTCCCCGTGATACTCAAGTTGAGATTCCCAATCTTGGCTTGACTAAAATAAATCAAGCTAATCCATCTGGCGGACCAGCGCTGGTGAATCAAGTTATTTCTGATAATTTTTCTGGAGTACCGATCGATCGCTATGTCCGGTTTAGCACCGATGCTTTTCGGGAATTGATTAATCAAGTGGGCGGCGTTGAGCTGAATGTGCCGATGGATATGGTTTATGAGGATAACACTCAAAAACTTTCGATCAATCTGAAACAAGGACGGCAGACCTTGAATGGAGATAAGGCGGAACAGTTTGCTCGGTTTAGGAATGATGCTCTTGGGGATATTGGCCGAGTTCAACGCCATCAGATATTGTTAAAAGCACTGCGCGAGAAATTCGCTAGTCCGCTAGTGATTGTCCGCATTCCAGGAATTCTTCGGGTAATACAGCCTTATATTGATACTAATTTGACGTTGGAAGAAATTTCGGCATTATTTAATTATGGTGTGGGTCTTGATCAAAAAGCGATCAAAATGGTGTTGCTTCCTGGCCGTTTTAGTGAGGATAAGGAGTTTCAGTCGAGCTATTGGATTATGGAGCCGGATGCCCGCGATCGTATTATGAAGGAGTATTTTAATGTGGGTGCGGGCCAAGCGGATGGCACGACTGCTCCAATGCGAATTATTATTCAAAATGCTTCAAATAATCCTGATGCGGCCCAAACTATTGCAATGCAGCTTGGTAAAGCGGGCTATGAAAATGTATCTGTGAGTGACGACCGATCGGAACAACAAACC
>JAJAYH010000142.1 GCA_026786325.1 Alkalinema sp. CAN_BIN05
ATCGATCGCCCGACTCATCAATCAACGACATCCGCCCTAATCTAGCAGGATCATCAATGAATTTAATCCGTACAGCATCTAGAAAACTCAAATTTATTTCATAAATGATTTCCAAATGGCGCGGCAACAAATCACCGAACAATTGAACTTGCCAACGTTCTAATGCTTCAGGAAGTAAAGTATGATTGGTGTAGGCAAGAGTTTTTTGAGTGATTTCCCAAGCTTTATCCCAGCCCAAAAATTCTTGGTCAACCAACAGGCGCATCAACTCAGCCACAGCGATCGCAGGGTGAGTATCATTCAATTGAACCGCAAATTTTTCATGGAACCGATCGAGTTCAATATTCTGCCGCTTCATGATCCGAATCATGTCTTGCAATGAACAAGACACAAAAAAGAACTGCTGTTGCAATCGAAGTACTTTCCCTTGAACGCCATCGTCATTTGGATAGAGAACTTTAGTAATGTTTTCAGAAATCACTTTGGCATTAACTGCACCATAGTAATCACCAGTATTAAAGGCTTGGAAATCAAAGGATTCCGGGGCTTCAGCTTTCCATAGACGGAGCGTATTGGCTGTATTAACCTGGTAGCCTAGGGTTGGCGTATCGTAGGGCACGCCAATCACCTGCCAACTTGGAACCCAACGCACACGGTGAATGCCCTGAGTATTCTCATAGGATTCGGTATGTCCCCCAAACTTGACATCAACGCTCCATTCAGGACGGGCAAGTTCCCAGGGATTACCGTTTCTCAGCCATTTGTCGGTGATTTCAACTTGCCAACCATCTCGAATATCTTGGTCAAAAATTCCAAATTCATAACGAATACCATAGCCGATCGCTGGAATTTCTAACGTCGCCAATGAATCTAAATAACAAGCCGCTAATCGCCCCAATCCACCATTGCCCAATCCAGGCTCTTCTTCTTGGTCAATCAACGAATCAAAGTCCAAACCCAATTCACCAATGGCCTGCTCCATTTTTTCATAGAGACCTAAATTAATTAGGTTATTTCCCAGATGTGGCCCAAGTAAAAATTCCGCTGAAAGGTAACAAACAGTTCGGCTTTGCTGTTCAGTGTAAAACGCCGCTGTACTGTTCCAACATTGTAAAATCCGATCGCGAACAGTATAGGCCAGTGCCATGTAATAGTCATTTCGTGTTGCAAGTGCAGCAGGCTTTCCTTGAACATAATACAGGTTTTCAAGAAATGCTCGCTTAAGACTTTCTATTGTATTCCCTGTACGATTTTCTTCTGTCCGAACGAGATCATCTTGTAGTTGCATATTTATTGATTTTAAAGTTGACTAGAATCAAGCTTCAGTATGGCACTCTGCATCCTAATCTGTTGCCTATTAAATATTAAAAAGCTGAATTTACCGATTCTTAATCGTTTTACTCAAAAAATTATAATTCTTTGTAATCTTGTTGGATTTCTGGTTAATATCAAAATAGTGATAACGTCATGAGCTAAATTGCAGATCCCAACTCGAATCAACATATTAAAGTGACGAATCTCTTCCAGTAATGGGCGGCAGATGACGACATCGCAGAACAACAGGAAACACTTGAATGACTGACTCAAGCCCTAGATAACGATCGCCTTTCCAATCGCCCCCTCTTCCCATGAGCCGCATTATTTTATTAGACTCTGGCCCTGAAATGCTTGAGTCAAGATCTATTGGAGTTCAATTAAGTCAGAAGATCTTCAGCAGTGGCTCGATCGATCGTCAGCTTGATTCAGTTCGGGATCTTAATGGGGTACGGTCGCCAAACCCTGGCATAATGGGAAAGTTTTCAATTTAGTCAGAAGCCAGATTTAGTCATATGCGTAGCCATTATTGCGGACAGGTTCGAGCAGCCAACATCGGAGAAACCGTCACCCTCTTCGGTTGGGTCGATCGCCGCCGGGATCATGGATTCGTCATCTTCCTGGACCTGCGCGACAAGTACGGAACCGTCCAAATCGTCAGCGACCCCGATCGTACGCCCCAGTCTCACCCGATCGCCGAAGGAATTCGCAACGAATACGTCATCAAAGTAACAGGACGGGTCAGCCAACGTCCCGAAGAATCGTTGAACCCCAAACTCCCCACAGGCGAAACCGAAATCTACGCCGACGAAATCGAAATCCTCAGCGCCGTCCGCAAACAACTCCCCTTCCAAGTCTCCAGATCGGAAACCGAAACCGTCAAAGAAGAATTGCGCCTGAAATATCGCTACTTAGATTTGCGCCGCGATCGGATGAGCAAAAATCTACAATTGCGCCACAACGTCATCAAAGCATCACGCCGATTTCTTGAAGACCAAGAACACTTCATGGAGGTCGAAACCCCAATTCTCACCAAATCCACCCCCGAAGGTGCCCGCGATTACGTTCTCCCGTCCCGCGTAAATCCAGGTGAATGGTACGCATTGCCCCAATCCCCGCAGTTGTTCAAACAATTGTTAATGGTAGCCGGATTCGATCGGTATTACCAAGTCGCCAGATGCTTCCGAGATGAAGATTTACGGGCCGATCGGCAGCCTGAATTCACGCAGCTCGATATGGAAATGAGTTTTATGGATCAAGAAGAAGTTCTCGATCTAAATGAACGTCTCATTTGCCACATTTTCAAAGATGTTAAAAACATTGACATTCCTCGCCCATTCCCACGGCTAACCTATGCAGAAGCAATGGATCATTATGGCAGCGACAAACCCGACACTCGTTATGATCTAAAACTGGTGAATGTCTCTGATTTGCTTAAAGACTCCGGTTTCAAAGTCTTTTCTGACACCGTAGCAAAAGGTGGAATCATCAAAGTTCTTCCGATTCCCGGTGGGAATGATGCAATTTCAAATGTGCGAATTAAACCGGGTGGTGATATATTCCGCGAAGCCGCAGAAGCAGGTGCAAAGGGTTTGGCATACATTCGAGTTCGGGACAATGGTGAGATTGACACGATCGGAGCGATCAAAGATAATCTCACCGATGCACAAAAAAACGAACTCCTCGATCGCACCAATGCAAAACCGGGGGATCTACTACTATTCGCGGCGGCTGATGTAATCACAGTGAATAAAACGCTCGATCGCGTTCGTCAGTTTGTTGCTAAAGAAATGAATCTGATTGATTCAAACAAAAACAATCTACTATGGGTTGTCGAATTCCCAATGTTTGAATACAATACTGACGAAAAACGTCTCGAAGCATTACACCACCCATTCACGGCTCCGTTCCCTGAAGATGCCCACGACCTCGCCACTGCCCGCGCTCAAGCCTACGACATTGTATTGAAT
>JAJAYH010000143.1 GCA_026786325.1 Alkalinema sp. CAN_BIN05
AACCTGGACCATACCAGGATGCCATTCCTTGAATCGACGACAATACGGTGCCGGATGGGATCAGTGTAGTTGAGACGATCGCATTTTTCGGCTTGCCTTCCACTTGGCTCATGGGAGAAGCATCACCCAAAAGACGACGCAAGCGATTTGTCACTTGCAATGCATCACGTTCTAGATTTTTGCTGGTGTCTGGAGATAAGGTCTGGGAGTCAATAACAACGATCTCATCACCATCGGCCTTGACCGTGTATTGCTCAGTTTTATCAGACTTCCAAGATACAGAAATCTTCTTCGCATCAACACCCATACGGTGGAGCTGATTTATTTTTGCTGCGATCGCACTGGCCCGCGCTGTAGGATCCATCGATACAGCAACATCAGAAATTTTAAATGAAGCGCCATCAGTAGACTCTGAGGTCTCACCGGATATGGCCTTCGATTTCTGGATTACCATCGATCTCTGCTGAGTCCCCAATTTGGTCCCATCGGTTGCAGAGCCTTGAGGCATCGTAAAGTTGAGAACTGGAATATTGCGAACGTAAACTGTTGCAGTTTGCACTCCAGCATTGACGTAGGTCTGAACCTTCGCAATTGTTTCATCCTGAGCCTGCGATGATGTCGTCGCTGGCTGCTCACCCATTTTGACTTGCTCATTGCTGTCAGATTGGGGCGTTGGTGCGGCTTGCGCGAGACCAACTTGGGGTTGTGTAGTAACAGCAGTAATTGAAAACAAAGTCGCAATTAAGCCTAAACCACCAGAAATTGATTTGTTCATACTGTCCTTAGTGTGAAGAAGCACTTGGGACTGGTTTACGCGATCGAACGATTTAAACCTAGAACGCTTTAAAATAAAGGCACCAAGACCGTCCACCGAAGGTCATTGCCAAAAAAACGGCAAATTCCATAGTCGTACCCAATCCACATTCATTCTCTGAGTTCGGAACTGCACAAGATTAACATGAAGTTTTGCGATCGTGTATCTAGTTAAGGTCTGCAACCGACAAAACTTTATCCCATCTTCACAAAGTGTTATGCCCAGAAAAGCCATCTAGTCAATGAGATTTAGCCGATTACAGCAACAAAATGCCACTTCGGCTTCATGACAACTTCACGGTAGAATCTGCAAATTTGAATCTCGATCGAACGAGTTATGAGCTGAATTATTTAAGTTTTGGCTAGAACTTAAGCCTTGACAACCTTAAACGGAGTCCCGTAATTTGCTGCAATACTTGCCTTAATCAACCCAATTGTCAGGATTAAAGGATTTGAATAATTTGGGTAAGCAATGAATATTGCGATTCTTGACTTTAAGTTGAACCCGAGGGCGATAAGCACAGTACAATGACTAGCGCACAAAAATGGACAGTTCCCAAACCATGGACTACAAGTCAGCCGGAGTAGATGTCGAAGCAGGACGCGATTTTGTTAAGCGCATCACCCAGACCGTTGAAAAAACCTATCGGCCTGAAGTTCTGGGTAAACTAGGCGGCTTCGGCGGTATGTTTAGCCTGCCGACTGGATATCAGGAGCCTGTATTGGTGTCTGGGACTGACGGTGTGGGCACCAAATTAAAACTCGCCCATCAGCTCGATCGACACGATACCGTTGGCATTGATCTGGTGGCCATGTGTGTGAATGATGTTCTGTGTTGCGGTGCTGAGCCGTTGTTTTTTCTGGATTATCTAGCAACGGGGCAGCTTGAGCCGGAACAGTTAGTTCAAGTCGTCAAAGGGATTGCTAAAGGCTGTGAGCTTTCGGGAGTGGCGCTTTTGGGTGGTGAGACGGCAGAAATGCCTGGATTTTATCAAGTTGGGGAATATGACTTAGCTGGATTTTGTGTTGGAATTGTGGAAAAAAGTAAGATTCTGGATCCGGAAAAAATTCGGGTGGGAGATGTAGCGATCGGTCTAGCCAGTAGCGGCGTTCATAGCAATGGCTTTAGTTTGGTCCGCAAAATTATCAGCGATGGTGGGTTTGACTGGAACGATCGGCCTTTGGGGCTGGGCGGAAGTTTGGGCGATGTCCTGCTGACTCCCACACAGTTATATGTCAAACCTGTGCTGGCTGCGCTGAAATCAACCCTGAATATAAAAGGATTGGCTCACATTACGGGCGGCGGATTACCTGAGAATTTACCTCGATGTTTAGGTGCGGGAAAATCCGTCAAACTGGATCCAGGATCTTGGGATCCCATACAGATTTTCGAGTGGCTAGCCGAGGTCGGAGGAGTCAGTAGAAAAGCGATGTTCAATACCTTTAATATGGGAATTGGAATGGTGGTGATTGTGTCCCCGAATGATGCAAATAGGGCGATCGATTTTTTCCAAGAGCAAAAATTACCAACCTATCGGATTGGCGAAATTATTGAGGGTAATGGTGAAGTGCTGGGTTTGTATCGATCATAAAAATAAGCACGCGATAAACACTAAACGAGGATAAATCACAATACAGTGATCAAAAGAAACCAGTGATCAAAACAAAAAAACAGTTTGGCCAACATTGGCTTAGAAGTGAAAAAGCGCTCGCTAAAATTGTATTGGCGGCTGAGTTGCAAGCGGGCGATCGGGTCTTGGAAATTGGTCCAGGAACTGGAATTTTAACTCGGCCCTTGCTCGATGGCGCTGACTCTGTGGTTGGTGTTGAGGTCGATCGGAACCTGTGCGAGCGGCTGACGAAATCATTGGGGAAAGTCGAGAAATTCCTGCTGCTTCAGGGCGACTTTTTAACGATGGATTTGCCTAGTATGCTGGAGTCATTACCAGCTTTTAGAAATCCTAGAAAAGTCGTTGCAAATATTCCGTATAATATTACTGGACCAATTCTTGAAAAGCTCCTCGGGACTATTTCAAATCCAAATCCAAATCCCTTTGATTCAATTGTTTTATTGGTTCAAAAGGAAGTAGCATTGCGGCTTTGTGCTAAGGCTAATAACTCGAATTATGGCGCATTGTCCATTCGAGTTCAATATATGGCCGATTGTGAATTCTTGTTTGATGTTCCAGCAAAGTCCTTTGTGCCAGCACCCAAGGTTGATTCGGCTGTGATTCGGATTAAACCAAGACCCATTCCAATTCCAGCCCAAGATCCACTGTATTTGGAACGGATTTTGAAAATGGGATTCTCTAGCCGACGTAAAATGATGCGAAATAATCTGAAAAGCATTATTGATACGGAAGAACTAAGCCAATTACTCGAAACATTGGGTGAAAGCGGTCAATCACGCGCTGAACAATTGAGTTTGTCGCAGTGGGTGGCATTGAGCGATCGACTGAAAGCCTATGTTCTAGAGCATCCTCAATCTGGGCTAAATTCTGAGCCAAATTTAGCTGATCCAATTTCAGAAACAGATGAAATAGAGCAGGATTTGGACTAGAGCATGGAATGCCAAGGCATTTTGTAATCACGACATCTTGAGTCCGTACCACTGACATCGTATGCTTAAACGTTGGTATTTTATTTCACTAGAGGCGACGACCCTAACATGCCCCATCCTGATCACCCTGCATCTCCCCAAACCCAGCCGAATGAGTGGCTAACCGATAGCAATGGCGAACTTGCACTGTCGATTCGGTTCAAGGGCGATCGTCTTTTTCAAGAACAGTCGCTGTATCAGACCGTTGAAGTATTTGATACCCATAGCTGCGGGAAAATGCTGACGATCGACAGCATGGTGATGTGTACCGAATGGGACGAAGCGGCCTATCACGAAATGATCACCCATGTGCCGATGTTGACTCATCCGGGGATTAAGGATGTATTAGTCATCGGCGCGGGTGACGGTGGAACAATTCGCGAATTAATGCGCCATTCCAGCGTTGAAAAGGTAGTGATGGTCGAAATCGATGAGGCGGTTGTGCGGGCCTCTAAGTTGTTTTTGCCGACTATTTCGTCAGCGTTTGATGATCCTAAATTGACACTGTTGATTGATGATGGAATTAAATTTGTGAGTGATGCGGCGGATGCATCCTACGATTTGGTGATTATTGATTCATCGGATCCAGTCGGTCCTTCGGAAGGATTATTTACGAAATCATTCTACAAAGATGTTCATCGAATTCTTCGTCCCGGCGGCGTTATCACCGTCCAAAGTGAATCTCCATCATTCAATCCTAAAGCCTTTACTGAATTGAATCCCTGTTTGAAATCAGTGTTTGGCGAAGATCAAGTGCATTGTTATTTAGTATTTATTCCCACGTACCCGACAGGATTGTGGAGTTTGACCTATTGTTCTAAAGATGGTCCGCATCCACTGAAACAATTCGATGCGGCTAAGTCTTCGGCATTCGCAAAAGAGCACGGGTTGCGTTACTACAATGAAGATGTTCATACTGCGGCGTTTAGTTTGCCAACATACATTCGCAACATGATCAATCAGTAAAGAGTACATCCAGAATAATAACTAGAAATCCATCCATAGAGGTTTTATGACAAATCAATTGAACGATTACGACCCCAACGGCATTGGGCAAGTGAATGGAAACCTCTATGGATTGCCATTTGATTATGATTCTGCAAATTTAATTGTATTTGGAGTGCCTTGGGAAGTCACGGTGTCCTATCGAGCCGGAACAGCTCAAGGACCAGCCCAGGTTTTAGCGGCCTCTCCGCAATTGGATCTGTTTGATTTTGACAATCCTGAAGGCTGGAAGCAAGGTATTTTTATGGCAGAAATTTCCCAGGATATTCTAGATAAAAATGTTCATTACCGATCGCAAGCAGCGCAAGTTATTGAACGATTGGAACAGGGAAGAAAACTGAACGAATTACCTGATTTAACTCAGGTTTTAGCGGGAATCAATCAAGTTTGTGAAAGCGTAAATATTTGGTTGTACGATCGGACTCGTTCAGCATTGAATTTAGGTAAGCTTGTGGCAGTCATTGGCGGCGATCATAGTGCCCCGTTATGTTGTTTTAGATCGTTGGCTGAGCAGTATGACGACTTTGGCATTTTGCATATTGATGCCCATGCTGATTTACGAAATGGCTACGAGGGATTTAAGTATTCCCATGCGTCCATTATGTTCAATGCTTTGGAAATCCCCCAAATCACCAAACTGATTCAAGTCGGACTGCGGGATATTTGCCAAGATGAGGTGAATTTAATTAATGGTAGCAACAACAGGGTCATTGCCCATTATGATTCAGCGCTTCAGCAACAATTGTATTCAGGAAAATCTTGGATTGAAATTTGTCGTGAAATCATTGCTCCATTGCCGCAGAATGTTCATGTTAGTTTTGATGTAGATGGCCTTGATCCAAAGCTTTGTCCGAATACTGGAACCCCTGTCCCCGGTGGATTAGAACTAGAGCAAACCTATTGTTTGTTTCGGGAAGTGGTGAAAAGTGGGCGCAAAATTATTGGATATGATCTATGCGAAGTGGGGAATGCAGAATGGGACGGAAATGTGGGCGCGAGGATTGTTTATAAACTCGCAAATTTGATGGATAAATCTTGGAAATAGGGGAATTTTTACTCTACTACGATGAAATTTAATTAGTAGGTAATTCCAAAATAAATTGACTACCTTCGCCTAATTTCGATCGGCAATAGAAACGTCCTCCATGTCGTTCGGTAATAATTTTATAACTAATTGCTAGCCCCAATCCTTGTCCCTCTCCCACAGGTTTCGTCGTAAAAAAGGGATTAAAGATTTTGTCTTGAATGGCTTCTGGAATCCCTGTACCATTATCAGAAACTCTAATGCGAATCCAAGGACGACGATCGTATTCAATGTTGTCTGTATCAATCCTAATGCTGTGAGAAATCTCTTCACTGAGGGAAAGTTCAGGATTTCTAAGGGCATCAATTGCATTATTAAAGATATTCATGAACACTTGATTAAGCTGCCCCGGATAGCATTGTACGGGGCTGAGTTCGCCATAGGTTTTAACGATCGTAATAGCAGGATCTACTTTTCCGGTTTTAATATCTCTGTGGGCCTTAAGGCGATTTTGTAAAATTAGTAATGTGCTATCAATTCCCATATGTAGATCGACCGTTTTCAGTCCTTTCTCGTCGAGCCGCGAAAAGTTCCGTAAAGACAGCACAATCTCCCGAATCCGATCGGTTCCTACTTTCATGGATTGTAAAAGGTTGCCAAAATCTTGCTTCAGAAATTCAATATCTAGGTCTTCTCGTTTTTGGGCGATCGTATCATTGGGATTGGGATAGCACTATTCATAGAGTAGTAATAAATCTATAAAATCCTGATAATATTCCTGGGCTGGCACAAGATTGCCATGGATAAAATTCACCGGATTATTAATTTCATGGGCAATTCCCGCAACCAATTGACCGAGACTAGACATCTTCTCCGTATGGACCATCTGAGCTTGGGTCTGTTTCAGCTCCTGGACTGTGGATTCCAGACATTCGGCATATTGTCGGAGTTTTATTTCTCCGGATTTACGCTGAATAAAAAGCCCAAGCTGCTCTCCGAAAACTTTCAAAAGAGTAATCAATTCATCATCTAAAACTTGATCTTCTTGAGTCAAAAAGGTAATAACACCGACCAATTGAACCTGATTTGAAATCGGAAATCCATACCCATGTCTAAGGTTTAAGCTATGTGCAAAATCTTGACGAACAAAGCTGGGATTATCAACTAAATTTTTGAAGTACAAGGGCATATTCTTCGCCCAAATCTGTCCCGGAAGTCCTTCTCCACAAGAGAATTCAGCAATAGTCTCCTGTTGATCAATTTCAACCTCCAATCC
>JAJAYH010000144.1 GCA_026786325.1 Alkalinema sp. CAN_BIN05
AGAAATCCCAACGCGGTAGCGCTCCTTTCAAGTTATTGGCAGGACAGCGTTTCTGGGTATGGATAAAGTCAGGAAACTTGATCGCATCCCGCACAAAAAAAACGGGCGTATTGTTGCCCACCATATCCCAGTTGCCTTCTTCGGTGTAGAACTTGAGAGAGAATCCACGGGGGTCGCGCTCAGCATCAGCCGACCCTTTCTCACCCCCCACGGTTGAAAATCGGCCAAGCATCGGCGTTTGTTTACCGACTTCTGAAAAGAGTGCCGCTTTCGTATATTGGGTAATGTCTTGAGTTACGGTAAAAGTGCCGAAAGCACCTGATCCTTTGGCATGAACAACACGTTCAGGAATTCTTTCTTGATTAAAGTGACCTAGTTTTTCTTGAAGGACATAGTCGTAACTTACGACCGGGCCGCGAACACCAGCAGTCAGAGAATTCTGGTTGTCTGCAATAGGAGCGCCATCTGTAGTAGTCAATTGATTTTTTATCTTATCAGTCATCGCTGAAACTCCTAAAGTAATGGTCTGTGAGAAAAATTAAGGAAAATCCAAAAAATACCATACAGATAAAGCAGCAGCCTGCATACTTCAGTCCTAACCAGATTTTCAGATTCGGTTTTTGGCAGCGATTCAGAGGGCTTGAACTTTGGAAGCTTTGGAATAGGAGAGGCGCACTCAAAACCTTCAACTACTAAAGAAATGAGGATGCCATGCACATGCAGGATGTAATTAAAACTCGCAAGAGGTAACAATTTTCTGAATAACAATGAACTAAAACTTTACACCTACCTGCTATTTGCAAATGTAAAACTTAGTCCATCTCAATCTAAATTCAGAACAACGATGATCAGCACCAGTTGGCTGATCCGCCTTATTCAACCAAAATACTTTCGATAAATAATAGTCTACTACTCGTTAGAGTACTGCCTTGAATCGTGTCCTACAGTCGATCGAGGGGTGCGAGCGCCACATACTGAACCCGTTAGTGCAGCAGCTAACCCCAGTAAAGAACCTAATGCAAAAGACCAACTGACTGTGGATACATTATTGGCAATCTCGCGGGTTTGTTTCGCGGTCACATTCGGCGTATTGGCCGGAACAGCCACTCCACTTTGCTGGGCCTGGTTAATTATGGCTCCCGCATTAGATCCCACAACACCGAAGGCACCGGATACACCGCTCGATAGTAACCAAGCGCTAACGGCTAAAGTCGCTGCCCAAAGAATTGCCCCATTCAATAAGGCCGTACTCCGATTCATCGGACCACAGGTGCGGGTTGTCATCCACCCACCGACAAATAATGAAATCAACAAGCTGACAATGGACCAGACCCCAACGGCTGCCCCCACACCACCCGCATCAGAACGAGGGGATTCGGAGCCTGCAATGTTGTTTGAACCAATCGCTGCACCGATAGCACTCAATACCAACTGCGTACTCAAGGCGATCGCTAATCCAGCAAAAATAGGACCCCAGCGAACACGATCCTGATAATCCGACGACACTACGGTTGCGGTGCGGTCACTCATGGTAGAAATTGGTCGATCAGTATAAGTCATAATTTAGTACTCCTAGTAGTTAGAACGAAACTGGGTATGAAAAAAGGTTTGCACGACCTTAAACTTGCTGCTACGAATTAGAGAGAAGTTAAGATACGGCTTTCTGGATGACAGCTCAAGAACCATAACAAACGATCGTAAATTAAATATTCACCCAAAAGGGATAAGTGTTTCAACTCTAAAGTAATATCTATTCAGTTAGACAAATACCATTGCGATCGAGAACTAGTAGTCGAGAGAATTCAATATGAAATGCCGCACCATGTCCCAATTCTGAACTACAGAATAAATTACCAGCGTGTTTTTCGATAATTATTTGATAGCTGATTGATAATCCTAAACCTGTCCCTTTGCCCACAGCTTTAGTGGTAAAAAATGGATCGAAAAGACAACTTTGAATCTCTTCAGGAATACCTGGACCATTATCATGAACAACAATCAGTACTTTATCTTCATCTATCAAAGTCGTCGTTATTTTGATCTGAGCCAATTCCTCCGCACGTTCTTGACTTGTTCGTTTAGCATCCCATTCATCAAGTGCATCGATCGCATTGCTAATCAGATTCATAAATACTTGATTTAGTTGTCCGGCATAACACTCAATTTTAGGTAAGTCACCATAGTCTTTACTTATTTTAATTTCGGGGCGATCGCTTATTGCCTTGATTCGATGTTTCAGAATAAGTAATGTACTATCAATCCCCTCATGAATATCAACGATTTTGTGTTCTGCCTCATCTAGGCGTGAAAAGACACTCAAAGATTGAACAATCTCTTGAATCCGATCGGTGCCAACTTTCATTGAAGCAATCACTTTAGTTAAATCCTTCGTTATGAATTCATAATCAATCACCTTCTTAAATTGGTCAATATCAGAATTAGTATCGGGACATTGTTCCTGATACAGTGCAATCAAATCCAACAGTGTATCTATATATTCCTGTGCAAAGTGTAGATTGCCATGAATGAAATTAACAGGATTATTAATTTCATGGGCTACTCCAGCAACCATTAGCCCTAATCCAGACATCTTTTCAGTTTGGACTAGTTGTGCCTGTGTGTTTTGTAGATCTTTTATTGTTTGTTGTAAACGGTTAGACTGGGATTCTGCAATCTTAGCAAGATTTTCTTTAATGGCTAAAGCCTGTTTAAGCTGTTTTTTTGTTGATTTAGATCAGCCAACAGTTTATTGCTTTCATTTAATGATGTGCTATTAGCTTAAAGAAGAAAGATATAATCAATAACTGGATCATGAATTGCAAAGTCTTTTAACTTAATTCCGAACGAATTGAGATTTGCGATATCAGTAAACTAAGGCGACCCTAGAAAAAAAAATCAAATCTTGTAACTCACAATAGCTCATCTGCCCCTTGAGAGGCATACCATTATGCTGCGCTTCAAGCAGAAATACTGACTTGGTAAGCTTCTTAATGGAATCAAAGTCCAAGTCTATGTTAGGCCGAGAAATCTTAAAATACTGATCAAGACGGCTACCAACTAATGTACCAAAACATATCCTTTGTAAGACATCACCCGCTTGAACAATACAGAGTTGACGATCGACTACAAAATGAAATGGAAATATAGTGGGCAATTTCAACGTCCGTATCAAACCAATCGCCCAACTCTTTCACCAAGCCCAAAACCATGGGAGCGAACCCCTCGCGTTCTGAATGATATTCCAAAGTCAATTCATTTTCACTTTCGCCTTCATAACTTTTAAATGAAGGTGGCTTAAATTGAGAAAACATAACCCCAAGTCGGGTATGAAGGTTGTCTAAATTTCCCAAAAACTCTGGCAAGTTATCGCCACTCATATCCATCAATTCGCCATAGCCTTCGGTCACCGTAAACTGAATCCAAAATTCACCAAATGCCTGCATAATTTGTGAAGATGAAAGTCCGAGCACTTGGCTTCCAGCTTTAACTAGGCGATGGGTGACATCATCAGGATAGCCTTCCATGCTGAGAAAGGTATCATTCTCAACGGCTGCTAGTTGACGGATTTCTTGCCATGTTTCTTCACCAAATTGACTCCGAGCCATATCTGCGATCGCCTTATTAATAAGTCCGTACATTAATTTACTCCTAGGGGGTATATGTTCTAGGGGGTATATGTTTATGTGGTTGATCGAACTTATTCCCTGTTGGATGAACAACTAAACAATTCAGGGTAGATTGGTCAAGTCTTGACAAATTCAATCGATTTTTGTTGGTGGCATGAACTATTCGCGGTCAGTAGTTCCAAATTCAAAAATGTCAGGACCTGAGATCCTCGGTTTTTCATTCTGTTCAAGCTACGCAGAGGGGTGACGATCGGCTGGAACTGAGTAAACTCGTTCCGAATTTGGAATTGCGGCAACACACCTCTATTCGCGATACACATAGATCGGCATCATCACACTAAAAATAGATCCTTCACCGGGCCGACTTTTCACCGAAATAGACCCACCACAACGCAATAGCAACTGCTGCACTATTGTCAGCCCCAACCCTGCCCCGCCAAGATCCATACCACTGACTTGCCGCACCCGATAAAAACGATCGAAGATCCTCGGAATCTCCTGAACCGAAATACCAATCCCAGTATCTTTAATTTCCAGTTGCAAGAAATCTCCTTGCCGCTTCGCCTTCACCCACACTTGGCCGCCGGGGGGTGTAAATTTAACGCCATTGTGCATCAGCCCCACCACAATTTGTCTTAGCCAAGGGACTAAGCAGGCGATCGGAGGCAGGTCGTTGGGAATCGTGTAAGACAGCCGAACCCCTTTTTCCTCAGCCAATGGTTGATAAGTACTCACCACTCCCGGCACCACATCAGACAGGAAAATGGCCTGAAGCGTTTCTCGTTCGCCCATTTGATCTAGGTCAACGAGATCCAATAAACTACGAATTAAGGAGGTTTGCCGATCGCACTCACGAACCAGCAACGCCATGTAGCGCAGCCGTTGAGGCGGTTTAATATTTGGGGAATTCAACAGAGTGATGGCCGTTTTCATATTGGTCAATGGCGTTCGCAACTCTTGACCGACGGTGCTCAGAAATTCATCCTTCGATCGGACGGTCTGTACCAACACCTCATTTTGCCTCTGCAACCGATCGGCCGTCTCAGACTGCTTTCGATGCACTATCATCTGCTGCCAAAGATCTTCTTGACGATAGATTTGACGGTTCATCAAACCCGCTGCGACTGGAGCCACGGCTTCAATATCTTCTGCCAAATTCCACGCCGTCAGTTGCGATCGCCATTTCTCCAAGCACCCGGCTATCGTCATTTCAGCCAGTGTTCCATCTGAAATTTCTTCGGTCTGAGTTTCTAAAATCGATTCTAGAACCTTCAGAAGTGGCTGCACCTCAGCCCAGCCCATCGCACAGGACACCATCAACATCTTTTGCCGATCGACCCCATCCACTATCGATTCTGAGGCCAATTCTGACGACACGCGCTTCACTTTGACCCGCTGAGCCACAATCAGTCCACAGAACTCCTTCGACACCACCATAAAAAAGAATTCGCGGCGCAGTGGATTGTCTCCCTTTAACTGAACCATCACGGGCGGACGATCGCTGCTAGCCAAGACCGTATCCCCATCCAGAAAAGACATCAAAGGAACTGCACCCTCATCAGAAGCACTCCCTAAGGCATAGACCTGACGATCGTCCGGCAAAAGCGCAACACATCTCAAGAGTTCAGCCTGCCAAGCCTCGCCTCGCGGAAACTTAGCCCACACCAACGCACTGCACGATTGTGCCACTAAGCTATCGATCCAGCTTGCGACCACTCCTTTCAAGGTGGTTGGGCTAACAGAAACCGCCTCCGGTGAACTCTGCTGTTGGGATAAAGACTCGAAAAGAGATAAGACCGGCGGCGTAGGTAAAGTCATGGTGGAGCAAAGGAGAACGAAGAAAAATTTCAACGAAACGAACGGACAAGAATATGCGACCTACTAGACATCTAGCCATAGTTTCAGGAAAATCGAACATTTTTCTGAAAAAACCCTTAATTTTGCCCTTCACCCAAAAAAGATTTTCCTGACTCACTGAGTTGGCCCGATCGAAAGCTCCAAGACTATAGAATAACCGTTTCAAATCCGCTTGAACTTCTAGAAACAAGGACGCATTCCCCAACACCCGAGCCGCAATCAGCCGACATTGATGCACTTCCACCGCCTCGGATGATTGTCCCAAGTCCCGATCGTTTTATTCATTAAAAATAAGGAAATTAAGGCCGAAATGGTATTTTTTGAGCAGTTAATGTGATTACCAATCTGATCTCGTAAAACAGACTGAAAAAAAGAGTTGACATACTTCACTAGATTTGCGATTATAAATCTTGTGGAAAGCAACCCTAACCAGTTAGCCGAATACAACACCGCGTTCACGCGGGCGTAGCTCAGTGGTAGAGCGTCACCTTGCCAAGGTGAAAGTCGTGGGTTCGAATCCCATCGCCCGCTTCTTAAAGACGAATAAATACATAAGAATAAAGACAAAAATTTTCACTCTTAAACGATGCAGAAAATTGAACCGAACTCCGACTATCCCTGTCCTTGCCGTAGAGATGCCCGACTCATCCCAATCGCACTGACCGAAGCATTAGGATGTGACAAATGCTCTAATGTTTATGTGGTCGTTAATGATGGGATGAGCATTGAGCAAGTCTCGGGAATGCCCGGGGTAAAGCGAATTTTGGCCTGGAATGGGAAAAGCTGGCAACCCCTGCACCGCAAACATTCATTAAAGCGATCGATTATATTGATATCTGTGATTATTCTATGGAGCCTTCTGATTTGGATAATGGCCCAGATATTCCCAGGGCAATGGGCGATTGTGGCTTGTATTCTAGCGATTGTCTGTTTTCCGATGTTGATTGATCTACTGAGTCGTTAGTCCTAAATTTTTATGCTGCTTAATTCTTATGCTAGTAAAGGATCTTTTTCATGAACAGTGTCGGCATTGCCCAAGCGGCATCGCACCAGTTGGCAATGATGACATCCCAACAACGAGATGCCGGAATTCGTAGCATTACCCAAGCCTTCGAGCTGAATTACTATCTGCTTCTAGAAGCCAATACTTTGGATCTCGAAGCAATGCAAAATTGGCAACGCACTAGTGCAGAATCACGGGTCGATGATGCCCAGCTCAATCCCATCCCTAGCGAATGGTTGCGGTTGACTAAAGAACAAATTCAGCGGTGGATTAAGGCATTTAGTTTAATCGCAGGGATGCCGGATCCGCTCAGACAGATGGCAGGGTTTTATAGTCCTCGACAATGCCATTGGATGCCGCTGGGAGTGCTGGGGTTGGCCTATGAGGGGTTGACGGAGGTGGCGGTGATGGCCATTGGGATGAGCTTGAAAACGGCTAATAGCCTTATCCTTTACCCAAGTCTGGAGAACGCCCATACTCACGCGGCATTGGTGCAAATTTGCCAGGATGCGCTCTCGTCGCAGCATTTACCGGATGGCTGTGTTCTGTCGATGGATGCCTCTGAATTTAGCGCTGAATCTGATCAGGTGAGGCAGTGGATTGTTTATGGTCGTCCAGCTTGGCGATCGGCCATCCGAGAACAGGTGAAGTCAAGTGTAATGGAGGCGATGATTGGTAATTGTTACTTATATTGGGCAGCTTCAGGCGGTGTTGATTCAGTCCGGGAGATGATTTTAGCGAGTCATATCGGCGAACCTGAGGCGGTTAATGCTATTGAGAAAGTGTTGGTCCATCCGCAACATAGTTCATCCAGTTTGGTTCGACTATGGGCTGATTTACGATCAAAGGGATTTGAGATCTTTGGGGATGATGCGATCGTGGCGGAGTTTCCAGATGTGAAACGATTACCGGATGGGGACTGGAATAAACCTTGTTTTTGCAAGCAGGTCGCATTTCGGGGCGTAGAAAATATTGCGGGGGCAATAGAATTTATTAATACTCACAGCAGCGGTCATGCGGATGCGATCGTGACGGAATCCTATGGGGCAAGTCAGGAATTTGTGCAACAGATTAGGAGTACGGCGGTGTACTTAAATGCGATCGGGCGCTTTCAACGCTGTCAGTTTACGGAGGGAGATGTAGTGCTAGGGACAACGGGGCGATCGGGATTTGGGTCGATTCGGATGCAGTCGCTATTAACGCCAAAACGGGTAGTTTACGGGAATTAAGCGTTTCGTTCTACGCCCACTGGGATTAAAATCCCAGCCTAATAGCGAAAGTCCGTTAAAACGGACTGAAAACCTTGCCGCTTAGATTTTTAACCTGTTTCAACAGGTTTTTGCTATTAGCCAGGGATTTTAATCCCTGGTGGGCAATCGGGACAACTACTTACGTTCAGGATGGGCAAATTCCACAGTTCCTAGACGATTAATAGCTCTAATCATTTCGTACAATCGACCGAGATCCCGCTGGTTAAAATGGAGCACAATCCGAGGCAGCGTGAAGCTTTCGTCATCAATTTCTTGGGGTAGCGCAGGACTGCGATCGATCGTCCCCTTCACTAAAATGTCGCTAAATCGATCGTTCAACTCCGCCATCGCCTCATCGGACAAAACCGCTTTCAACCGGAGGACTAACTTACCATCAACATAGCGACTGGAATGGTACACCGTATAAAAACTAGAAATCGCTTCACAAGCTACATCTAGCCGATCGGTAATGGTGAACAAACTAAAATCATTAGCATTAATTAAGCCCTGACCTAGTAGATTTTTCTCTAAATACTTCGCCCAATTTTGCCAGTAATCGCCACCAGGTTTGTCTATGAGAACAATAGGAACCGGAACCGATTTCCCCGTTTGGCTCAGGGTCAGACATTCAAAGGCTTCATCTTGGGTACCAAAGCCGCCTGGAAAGATGGCTAATGCGTCACTTTCTTTGAGAAAAAACAGCTTTCGGGTGAAGAAATACTTAAACGTCACCAACATGTCATTGCTGTTAATGAAAGCATTGGATCCTTGTTCAAAGGGCAACTCAATGTTGAGGCCCAAGGATTTTCCATGGCCCGCACCTTGATTGCCCGCTTCCATAATGCCACCGCCACCGCCCGTGATCACCATAAATCCTTGGGACGTGACATAGGCTGAAAAGTCTCTTGCCATTTGGTATTCGGCGGCTTGGGGGGAGGTTCGGGCTGAGCCGAAGATAGCAATTTTACGATCGTGACGATAAGGCGCTAAAGTGCGAAAGGCTCGGCCCACATCTTTCAACGTGGAACTGAGGATTTTTAAATTCAACCGATCGGTGTCAGCTTGACCAATTTCAGTCAGTGTGGCCAGCGCTTGCAGCATTAGATCGCCATTGGCAGACATCGGTAGCTGATCAAGTAATGAATTCAATTCACCCCGAAGGGCAGCAATAGCACTGGATGAGGGTGAGGGACGATCAGACATTTAAGTCTCCTTCAGCTTTGGCTTTATTCTAACTGGATTTTTAGGGTGATCCCGCGCTTTGCAACAGCTTTGCAACACAACACTGTGTAAAAATAATCTAAAAATAATACGGAGAACTAATATAAAAACAGTGAAACGCCCAATAGAAGGTGCGTAGTGGCTTCCATCAGGCGCTTTAACTTGGTTCAAAGCTTTAAGATTTAGAGAAAAATCCAAATAATTCTTAAGCTTCTTCAGATAGATTAGTTTTGATGGCTGGAATGAAGCTAGGACGGGCACGGTCTTCCCAGCCTACGGGACGCTTTGAGTTGTACCAAGCGATCGCACCGATAACGCCTGCGGCCAAAGCGCCAACGGAATAGACTGCATTGAAAAGGACGAGGTAAAATTCAGAGTGGACTGCGCCGTTAGTCGTGGTGAGGAGAATATTTAGCATTTTGGTTAGCCGCAGAGTTTGCGGAGATGAAGGGTGTTCTTTACATATGTTAACACAATGTTACATTGCTTGTTGGATTCTTAAGAGGTTCGGGTTTACGCCCTAGGAGGCGAGTGATGGTTGATTCTAGTGCGATCGATCGGGTTGATTTTGGATTATTGGGGACGGCGGAATTTGCCCAGAGAATAGGCCGATCGCTCAGTACGACCGGGTTCTTTGTGTTGGATAATGCAGGAATTGATGCGGAATTGTTGCATCGGGCTTACGCAGTGACGGCGGATTTTTTTGAGTTGTCGGAGTCGGTAAAACGAGGCTATTGTTTGCAAGAATTGCACGGACAACGCGGGTTTACGGCCTTTGGTCAGGAACATGCGAAAGACTCGCCCCATCCGGATCTCAAGGAGTTTTGGCATGTGGGAAACCCTGCTGTTCAGGCGAACCTTGTCCCCGTCGAACTCCCGGAATTTTCGCAGACGTTGAGTGTGTTGTATTCACAATTAGATCACTGTGCTCAATGTTTGTTGGCGGTGATCGCAGATTTTTTAGGTGAGCCTCTAAACGCGATTTATCAACCGGGCGGCGACACTATTTTGCGGGTAATTCACTATCCTCCAACGGAAAAAACTGCACCGTTAGGCAGTCTACGATCGGCAGCACATGAGGATATTAATTTGATTACGTTGTTGCCCACCGCGACCGCTAGCGGATTGGAACT
>JAJAYH010000145.1 GCA_026786325.1 Alkalinema sp. CAN_BIN05
GCATAGAGTCGCATTGCGAATAATTACGTGCGCCTGTTGCCTTGGGTCCGATTTTCACCAAACCACGGTAGCTATTTCTTGAATGTCCTGCGGAGATGCCTTTAGAGACGATCGTACTGCGCGTATTCTTACCAATGTGAACCATTTTGCTGCCTGTATCGGCTTGCTGATAGTTATTGGTTAAGGCAACAGAGTAGAATTCACCGATCGAATTATCACCCACCAAAACACAACTCGGATATTTCCAAGTAATGGCCGATCCGGTTTCCACTTGAGTCCAGGAAATCTTAGAATTCTTTCCTTTGCAAAGCCCGCGCTTAGTCACAAAGTTGTAAATTCCACCAATCCCGTCTTTGTCGCCCGCATACCAATTTTGTACTGTGGAATATTTCACATCGGCATCATCCATCGCCACAATTTCCACAACCGCCGCGTGTAATTGATTGGAGTCATACATTGGTGCTGTACAACCTTCGAGATAGCTGACCTTTGAACCAGCTTCAGCCACAATCAATGTCCGTTCAAATTGACCCGAATCGCCATTGTTAATGCGGAAATACGTAGACAACTCCATTGGGCAATTCACACCCTTTGGAATATATACAAATGAGCCATCACTAAAAACAGCCGCATTCAATGCAGTATAGTAGTTGTCCGCGATCGGCACCACACTCGCCAAATATTTTTTAATCAATTCAGGGTACTCTTTAACCGCTTCAGAGAGCGAACAAAAAATCACGCCATCTTTAGCCAACTTTTCACGAAATGTCGTCGCCACCGAAACACTATCAAAAATTGCGTCTACTGCAACATTCACATTGGTTAAACGCTTTTGTTCAGACAGCGAAATCCCTAATTTTTCAAAGGTCGCCAGCAATTCCGGATCGACTTCATCAAGGCTATTCTTTTTGGCCTGAACCTTGGGGGCCGAATAATAGATGATGTTTTGGTAGTCGATCGCGGGATAGTCCACATGTGCCCACTCCGGCGTTTCCATCGTCAACCAAAGACGATACGCCCGGAGCCGAAACTGTAGCATCCAGTCTGGCTCTTCCTTTTTCGCCGATATCATACGCACGATGTCTTCGCTTAAACCACGAGGAATGGTGTCGGATTCGATATCGGTTACGAAGCCATACTTATAAGGTTGGTTGACGAGGGTTTGAACCGTGGAAGTCATGGTGGGTTTACTGGGTGAGATTACACAAATGGACGATCGGATTAGCTTAAGGCAATTAACCCTGGGCAGTCAGCGTGCGGATCTCTTCAGTAGTAATGCTTTGCATGTCTCCCGCGAAGTCATTATCGGGGGTTAGGAAGAGCATACAGTGGCATTCTTTTCGCTCTCGCATGGGCACGCAGGGACAGTTCCAATAGGTTGCCTTGACTTCGGCTTCCTTATCTTCGTAGTGGCGACAAGGACAGAGTGCAGCCCCCAAGTCTTCTTTATGTTTAGCGAGTCCTTCTAGAACGACCGCCGTAACACCCGGATCCACGCAAAAATACGTTCCGGTGCGCTTTGCATAACTTTCGGCAAAGCTTTTCATGAGGTCGAGGTTTTTCTCGGAGGCTTGATTCATGACCTTATCGCAACATTTGAGGATAAACAACAGCAGATGTTGATCTTATAATTAAAGCAACACGAATGTTGTCTAAATTTCAGATATGCTTTAGTGTACTTTAACAACACGGATGTTGTCAAAGTTAAGATCGGTTTTATTTCGATGCCCTTCTGTCGCTGTGAGCCTGGACTTTTTCCCATGACCCAAACCCAACAGCCTTCAACCAAACAAGATATTTTGCAGATGTTGCTGAAGCAGGGCGAGGTGTCGGCTTCGGATTTGGCGCAGCAGTTACAAGTGAGCGCGCAAGGGATTCGGCGACATTTGAAGGATTTGGAAGCGGATGAGTTAATAGAGCATCGGGTGCTCCATGGGGGCGCGGGACGACCGAATCATCTTTATGCGCTGAGTCGTAAGGGGCGATCGCAGTTGCCCGATCGCTCTGATGAGTTTGCGGTGTCGTTGCTGGGATCTCTCGCGGATCAAGTCAGTCCGGAACAGATGGATTCGATTTTGCGGCATCAGTGGGAACGTAAGGCGTTGGCCTATCGCGATCGGATTGGGAATGGCAGCTTGAACGATCGGGTGCAGGCGTTGGTAAAACTCAGGCTCCAAGAGGGCTACATGGCGGAGAGTCATCTGGTGGATGAGAGTGGTATTTGTAAATATGTTTTGACTGAATACAACTGCGCGATTTCTCACATTGCTGAAACGTTTCCTAATGTGTGCGGTCATGAATTGGAGATGTTTTCGATCGCCCTTTCCGGTAGCCAAGTGGAACGCACCCATTGGTTGGTTGGTGGTGAACATCGATGTGGGTATTTGATTCAGGAAAAGGTGTGAGCCTTCGATCGTGGACCATCGATTCTAAAGTGCGGCATGTGGGGCATACTTAAAACGATCGAGTAATCTCTAACTCACGAATTCCGAGCCGTCTATGCCTAAAAAAGTTCGTGAGCTAAAATCGATACTTGTCAAC
>JAJAYH010000146.1 GCA_026786325.1 Alkalinema sp. CAN_BIN05
ACAATCTTGGAAATCTCCTGAGAAGACTCAGCCAATCGCTTCACCTTACGGGTAGTTTCTGCAACAGTTTCACGAATTTCAAGGATCCCTGCCACCGTGCGTTCAACCGCTTCTCCGCCCTTCTGAGCCGTCGCCGTCGCCTGTTTAGCCACTTCCTCCGCCTCACGAGCACTGTTGGCCACCCGATTAATGGATTCGGTCATCATTTGAACTGAATTTAACGTCACGGCCAATTCTTCCGCTTGACGCAACGCATCAGAGGAAAGACCGCGAGCAAACATTTCGTTCTCGGTGGATCCTTTACTCACCTGACGAGTGGCAAGCTTCACCTGTTGAACAATTTCACGGAGATTTTGAATGGTTAAATTAAAGGAATCTGCAACGGCACCGAGTACATCGGCTGTCACCTCAGCCTGTACCGTCAAATCACCTCGGGCTGCACCTTCCACATCATCCAGCAACCGAATCACTTGGCGCTGCAAGTCTTCTTTGGCTTGCTCTTGTTCTTCAGCTTTACGTTGAGCCTCACTAGTGGTCGCTAGAATGACTCGGGCCATTTGGTTAAAGCCCGCTGATAGTTCACCGAGTTCGTCTTCAGCATGGACCGTCGATCGCACATTCAAGTTGCCGCCACACACCGCATCAAATTGTTTTTTCAAGTCAGTGGTCGATCGATTCATATGACGAGTCGTAAGCTGGCCAATCCCGTAGGCCGCCCCGCCTGCACCCACCATGCTAGCCAAAGCCATCCAAAGACTGCTGCCACGTAAGCGACCGACCACCTTTTCTTGGACTTCTTTTTCCGCTGGAGACGCATTAGCGAGATTAACCGCATTAGCCGTCATAAAGCTAACCAAGGCCACAGCTAATGCAGAAGCAACCCCCGCCGTAACCGCAACCGCAAGCTGTTTTCCCGCAAACGAAGCATTTTCTAAGGTTGCAAAGAATCCCTGCTCAATGGTCGGAGTGCTATCGACTCGCTGATTGTCCATCTGCGTAAACGTTGGCATGGACTCATTCGCACCACCTAAGAGACTAAAGTCATCATCAGGGATGTAGCTAGAGGTAAAGTCTGAATCTCCCGATCGATCTGCGGGGTGATCAAACCCTGACGTACCGATCGCATCTCGACCGATCGCATCTTGACCATAGGCCACCACCGTTGCCCCGCCTGCCATCGCAAACGCGCCACCCACTGATGGACTCGGAAATCCAGCGGAATCCTCAGACATATCAAAGTCAGCGAGATTGCCCAGATCATCAAATTCATCAAAATCATCAATGAAGTCCATCTCATTACCCTGAGCGGGTGCAGTGGTGAATCCGCTATTCGCATTTTGCGAAAAACTCGGCGAAGGCGGTGACATAAAGTCAGGCATTCCATCGGCTAAACCAAACTCATTGCCGGACATGAACATGGTGTCCTCGACAGGATCCGCGTCAGATCCCCAACGATCGTCCATCTCCTGGAAGGGTAAATTTGTGGTCGGAAATACGGGCGCAATAGGAGCACTTACGCTGGAGTTTGGCCCCTGCGACGACGTGTCTTCACCCCGATCGCTAACCTCCGTGACACTAGAACCCATGACACCAGAATCTGGAACAAAAACATCATTAAAATCGCTAAAGACATCCCCATCATCGGAGTCGTCCCAAGCCCGGTCCATAAACCCGTCATCTCCAGCGAAAGGACTTTCAGCGCCTCCAGAAGGAGTAGAGCTAGCGAAATTAGATGGCATCGCAAACGGATCATTCATGGGCAAAGGAGGCGCACCCATTACTCCCGAGTCAACTTCAACCAAGTTATCCATAATATTAGTCATAGCGGCTTGATTAGTGGCCATTTTAGCTGTGACATGGGTCGAGGAGTCGAACAGGTTCGATGTGTCCATTGGAAACCCAACAGAATTGTCATCTTCAATATCCATATCGGCCAAAACGAACGAATCAGAGGCATTATCAGCAGATTGCCACGCCGTGCCATAGTCCTCACCATTGAATGATCCCATTTCTGGCTCACGACTTAATCCGCCATGAGCCAGATCTTCGGCAGATTGCCGGGCATAGGTCAGTCCACTATTGGCATAGTCTATGTACTCTGGATCTTGGGTTAACCCTAGGACTTCTTGGTATTGCTCTTGGGCAACGTCGTAGCGCTGAAGCCCATAACAGTAGATGTGTCCCCGCAACAACCGTGCATTGGGATCTTTAGGATGATCTACAACTAGGCGATCGACAGCTTCTGCCGCCTCATCGTAGCGTCCCTGCATATAGGCTTTTTCTGCCTGTTGATATTCCTGTGCAAAATCAGTGCTGCGGGCCATGGTCCTCCTCCTGTCAATGTTGAATGCCGTTCGTGAAGCGTCAAGCTTCTAACCGTGAAATAGTTCGCTCTAACGTTTTAAGGTGTTGATATGAACGTAATGTTGAACAAGCGACCGCCAAGAGATGGGGAAATCAGATATAAACTATAAAAAATTTATTTTATAGATGGACACGAGTACTTCAGGATACTAAATATTTCAAGAAGTGAACATTTATTCCCTTGATTCCTGAAATCCCATGGCCATCACATCACCTAAGCAGCCCACCTGGCCGATCGAAGAATTGAAATCTGGTCCAAGAGGCGCAAAAAACGCTCACCTTCTCCCATGACCCACTCCCCGCGTAAAAAAGGAGCCACACCGTCGGGGACGGCTGTTGGGGCTTGTATTTTCTCAATATCGAGCCATTCCATTCCCACAATCCGATCGACGGCCAAGCCCAGTAAAATATCTTGATCCTCGACAGCAATCACGGAGATTTCTTGGCGATCGGTATTCAACGGTTTTGAGTCCCCGAGAAACTGCCCTAAATCCGCCACCCAAACCACACGGCCTCGGACATTTAAGGTTCCAAGGAGTAGGGGAGAAACGTTGGGTACGGGAGTAATGCGATCGGGGACCGGGGAGAGAACTTCCCGAATTCCGGCCGCAGGTAACGCGAACTCTTCTCCAGATGACACATAAAAGCGCAGATGTAACTCACCTTCTGGGCTTTCCAACTCCTGAAACTCAGGGACTTGGTCTTGGCCACGCCCTGTCAAAAAATCAGGCATTCCTACCATAACTTCACTCTCTAACCTCGTAGTAGCTGCTTCACGGTTCCCACTAGCTCAGTCGGCTGGAATGGCTTGGCGATATACGCATCAGCCCCCTGCTTCATGCCCCAATAGCGATCGAATTCTTCACCTTTTGAAGAACACATCACCACGGGAACATTTTGAGTTTTAGGATCCGCCTTAATTCGACGACAGACCTCATATCCATTCATCCGAGGCATCACAATATCTAGGACCACAAGATCCGGACGATGTCCTTCGATGTGCTCCAATGCCTCAACCCCATCGGTTGCGATGGAGACGCTCAAGCCACTTCCCTTGAGCAAGTCTGTAATCATCTCCCGTTGACTCACACTGTCTTCGACCACCAGAACTGTACTCATAACCCTCTGCCTAAATTTGGCGACCGTACTGCCAACCCATCGACCGATTGTAAAACCGGGGTGTAGTAATAAGGTACCCTCAATCGTCAAAATAAACAGACTTCCCATATATAAAAGTAGAAATTCCAGCCTTATTTCGACTGGTTACAGGATAGATAGCCTTTGTATTTGACAGCGCATTTGCTTTAAAGGCCAAATACACAGTCTAAATTTCGGGCCAAGGTTCTTCTTCTTCTGGAT